>NZ_VOQQ01000001.1:1500000-1587500 GCF_007995055.1 Sphingosinicella ginsenosidimutans
CCTTCTGGTGGCGACGCTCTTTCCCTTCGCGGTCGGACCGGACGGGCCGCTCCTCGCGCGAACAGGCGGCGGCGCGCTCTGGATGGCCGCCCTGCTCGCCGCCCTGCTCCCGGTCGACCGACTCGTCGCGCCGGACCGCGACGCTGGCGTGCTCGATCAGCTCGCCTTGCGCGGGATCGGCGAGGAGACGATCGCGGTGGCCAAGCTCGCCGGCCACTGGCTGAGCTTCGGCCCCCCGCTCATGCTCGCCGCGCTCCCGGCCTCGGCTTTGCTCAAGCTCCCCGCCGACGTGCTCGCCCGGCTCGAACTCGGGCTCCTGATCGGGACGCCCGGCCTTGCCGCCCTCAGCCTCGGCGTGGCCGCGCTGACCGCGAGCCTGCGCCGATCCGGCGCGCTTGCCGGTCTGCTCATGCTCCCGCTCGCCGTTCCTCTGCTGATCTTCGGCGCGGGCCTGGTGGAGCGTGGCAATGAGGACGGCGCGCTTCGATTCCTCGCTGCCGTCTCGCTGCTGCTGGTCGCCGGCGCGCCGTTCGTCGCCGGCGCGGCCATCCGCGCCGGACGGGATTAATCGTTCGACCAGCGCGCGAAGATCGCGGTCGGGAGGAGCAGGCCGCGCGCTTCCTCCCGCACCGCCATGTCGCCGCATTCGACGGTGCCGCCGAGGTCGCCGAGCGCCTGGCGCAGCAGCTCGCCGATCGCGAGCGCCGACATGCGGACGGCATAGACGGTGAGCACGAGGAAGCGGCTGTCGGCGTCGAGCAGCTTGCGGCAATCGGCGATCAGCCCGGGCAGGCCTTCCTCAAGCCGCCAGACCTCACCCTCCGGTCCCCGGCCGAATTTGGGTGGATCGAGGATGATGCCGTCATAGCGCCGGCCGCGCCGCACCTCGCGCGCGGTGAACTTGGCGGCATCGTCGACCAGCCAGCGGATCGGCCGCTCGCGCATGCCGGACAGGGCGGCATTGGCCTTGGCGGCCTCGACCGATTTCTTCGAGGCATCGACATGGGTGAGCCTGGCCCCCTTCGCCGCCATCGCCAGCGTGCCGACGCCGGTATAGCCGAACAGGTTGAGCGCCTCCGCCCCCTCCGCCAATCGCGCGCGCATCCACGCCCATTGCGGCGCCATGTCCGGGAAGAAGGCGAGATGGCGGAAGGGCGTCGCCTGCGCCTGGAAGCGCACCTCCTCCCAGCCGAGCGGCCAGCCCTCGCGCGGTGGCGGCCGGGTGAAATGCCAGCGCCCGCCGCCCTCCTCGTCGGAGCCGGGGACGAACTCGCCATTGGCGTCCCAATCGGCCGATGCGGGCGCCCACAGTGCCTGCGGCTCGGGCCGGATGAAGCGGCAGGGGCCGTAGCGCTCCAGCTTGCGGCCGTGGCCCGAATCGACGAGCCCGTAATCCGCCCACGGCTCCGCGATCAGCGTATCCAGCGTCACGCCGCCCTGACCGCCGGCACGCCGATCGTCGCGCGCGCCTGGGTGCCGGCAAGCATCGCCGCCCCGGCTGCGCGGACCTCGTCCAGCGTCACTGCGTCGATCTGCGCCACGAGCTCGGCCGGCGGGACGAGCCGGCCATGGATGGCGAGCACGCGGGCGACGTAATTCGCCTGGCCCCAGCTGGTTTCGAGGCTCATCAGCAGCCCCGCCTTGGCCTGGGCCTTGGCGCGCTCGAGCTCGCGCGGGGTCGCCGTGCGGGCGGCGTCGCGAACCACGTCTTCGATCAGCGCGGAGGCGGCGGTGGCCTCGCGCCGGGCGGTCGCGGCGTAGAGATAGAGAAGGCCGGCGTCGCGATAGGTCTGGACCGAGGACCAGACCGAATAAGCAAGGCCCCGATCCTCGCGCACCGCCTGGAACAGTCGCGAGGAGGCGCCGGCGCCGACGATGTCGGAGAAGAGTCGCGCGCCGTGTGCGTCCGCTTCCCCCGCGGCGGGTGCCGGCCAGGCGACGGCGAGATGAGCCTGATCGGCGCGGGGCCTGCTTGCGCGGCTGGTTCCGGCAAAGCGCGCCGTGTCTGCCGCCGCGATCCGGCCTTCCGGAAGGCTGGCGAACCGCTCCTCCGCGACCGCGACCAGCGCGCCATGATCGACCTTGCCGGCGGCGACGAGGGTGAGGCTGCCGGCACGATAGCGTTCCTTTCGCCAGGCATGGAGATCATCGACGCCGATCGCGGCGATGCTGGCCTCGTCGCCGAGCACCGAGCGGCCGATGGGCTGGTCCGGAAAGGCAGCCATCCACAGATCGTCGAAGATGATGTCGGATGGCGTGTCGCGCGCCTCGCCAAGTTCCTGGAGGACGACCTCCTTTTCGCGGGCGAGATCGTCGGCCTTGAAATGCGGCGCGAGGATCATGTCGGCGATGACCTCGATCCCGAGCGGCAGATGTTCGGCGAGCAGGGTCGCGGAAAAGCTCGTGCCCTCGCGATCGGTGGCGGCGTTGAGATCGCCGCCGACATCCTCGATCGCCTCGCTGATCTCGCGCGCGGATCGCGGGCCGGCGCCCTTGAACACCATATGTTCGTAGAGGTGGGCGATGCCGTTCAGCCGCGCCGGCTCGTGCCGCGCGCCGGCCTCGGCATACAGGCCGACCGCGACCGTCTCGATCCCCGGCATCGTGCGGCTGGCGACACGAAGGCCGTTGGGAAGGGTGGTGAGTTGCATGGGCATGAGCGGCCGGATTTAGGCGCTCAGGGCTCCGGCGGCAACCTGCGCCCCCGCCGGGCCAGCGCGATGAGGTAGATGCCGACGGCGAGGCCCGCGAAGATGAACCACTGCATCGCGTAGGACATGTGGTTGTTCGGAACCTCGTCGATCGAGGGCGGCGCGGCCGGCTGGAGCGGGGCGAGCGCGGTCGCGCTGGTGAGCATGATCGGCTTGCCCGCCTGCTCGGCTCCGAGGCGCCCGGCGACCAGTCCGTCGACGGTGAAGCGCCGGTCGTGGAGCGGGAGTGCCGTCCAGCCGACATTGACCATGATCCGCCCGGCCAGGCCCCCGGCGCCCGGGCGGCAGGGGACGAGATAGGCATAGCCGCCCTCGCCGTGCAGGCTGCGGGCCCCGCGGGCCTGCGGCGCGAGATCGCGTGCGTGGCAGGTGATCAGAACACGGCGGAAGGCGAGCGGCACATCGGCGCCGCGGGCGATTACCGGATCGAGATCGAGCGCCGGGAGCGCCGCATTGGCCGCATATTCGGCGAGCAGCCGTTCCTTCCACGCCGCCCGGTGGAGCTGCCAGATGCCGAGCCAGGTCATGATCGCGGCGGCGCCGGCGACGATCAGGGTCGGGACGAGGGGGAGGCGCCTCACGGCTTGTCCTTGAGCCGGCCCTCGCGCGCCTCGCGCCGATATTCGAGGATCAGAAGCAGCCCCTTGCCGATTCGCAGCAGGCCGATCGTTCCGACCGCGGCGAGCGGGATCCACAGCAATGGATGGACCCAGAAGGGCGGCGAGAAGGCGAGCTCGACCCAGATGGCGAGGCCGACGACGAGCCCGCCGACGATGAAGATGAGGAAGGCCGCGGGGCCGTCGCCGACGTTGAAGCCGGCGAAATCGAGCCCGCATGCGCGGCATTTCGGGGCGAAGGTCGCCAGGCCGGCGAAGAGCGTCCGGCTGCCACAGCGCGGGCACAGGCCCTTGAGGGCGGCGATAAAGTCTCCCCTCCCGCCGGCGGAAGGGGCTTGGGGTGGGTCTGTCTTCATCTTGTCGCTCATCATGCCCACCCCTTGATCCCCTCCCGCGCACGGGAGGGGAGGTGGATCAATGATATTCGGCGCCCCAGCCGCCCCAGACATAGATGCACAGGAACAGGAACAGCCAGACCACGTCGACGAAATGCCAGTACCAGGCCGCCGCCTCGAAACCGAAATGCTGCCGCGGCGTGAAGTCGCCCTTGTAGGAGCGGATCAGGCAGACGATCAGGAAGATGGTGCCGACGATGACGTGGAAGCCGTGGAAGCCGGTCGCCATGAAGAAGGTCGAGGTGTAGATATTTTCCCGGAACCCGAACGGGGCGTGGGTATATTCATACGCCTGGACGGTGGTGAACAGCAGGCCGAGCAGGATCGTGCACCACAGGCCGTTGATGAGGCCCTTGCGATCGCCGTTGATCAGCGAATGGTGCGCCCAGGTGACGGTGGTGCCCGAGCAGAGCAGCACCATCGTGTTGAACAGCGGCCATCCGAAGGGGTTGAGCACGTGCATGCCGTGCGGCGGCCAGGTGCCGCCGATCGCCTCCGCGGTGGAGGGGAAGAGCGCGGCGTCGAAATAGGCCCAGAACCAGGCGACGAAGAACATCACCTCGGAGGCGATGAACAGGATCATGCCGTAGCGCAGGTGGAGTTGCACGATCGGGGTGTGATCGCCGGCATGCGCCTCCTTGATCACGTCGACCCACCAGGAGAACATCGTGAACAGGACGCCGATCAGCCCGGCGATGCCGACATAGGTGCCCGCCTGATGCTCGTGCATCCACATGACGACGCCGCCGAGCATGACCATCGCCGAAAGCGATCCGACCAGCGGCCAGACGCTGGGATTGACGATGTGATATTGATGGTTCTTTGCGCCGGCCATGCTCTGCCCCTGTGACTTTCTTGCGAGTGTCTCTAACCGCGGGTCCGCGGCTGGTCCACCGGGTAAAATGTGTAGGAAAGGGTGATTTCGCTGATGTCGCGCGTGTCGGGATCGTCGAGGATCTTGGGATCGACGAAGAAGACGACCGGCATGGTCACCTCCTGGCCCGGCGACAGGTGCTGCTCGGTGAAGCAGAAGCACTGAATCTTGGTGAAATAGGCGCCCGCCTGGGCCGGCGTCACGTTGAACACGGCGCGGCCGACGATCTCGTGATCGGAGCGGTTGTGGGCATAGAAATTGGCGAGGTTGCGGGCGCCGATCGCGACCCGGCGGGTGGTATCGACCGGCCGGAAGTCCCAGCCCATGCCCGGCGCGGTGTTGGCGTCGAAGCGGACCGAGATGAGGTGCCCGGTCGCGCCCGGCGCGCTCTGTCCGTCGGTCGCGCGCTGGGTCGTCCCGTTGAAGCCGGTCGCCTGGCAGAAGATCCGGTAGAGCGGCACGCTCGCCGCCGTCAGACCGGCCATCACCAGAACCGCGAGCACGGCAAGGCCGGCGACGCGTCCATTGCTGCGTGCCCGAGCCGTCATGCGCCGTAGAGCTTCATCTTGGCGATGGTGATGAAGAAGGTCAGCACGACGAAGGCGGCCAGCGCGAGGCCCATCAGCCTCGCCCGGGCGCGCTGGCGGCGGCGAACCTCCTCCTGGTGCGGATCGATCATGCTCATCCGATCAGGAGCCTGTCGACGACGAGCGCGCCGAACATGATGAAGAGGTAGAGGACGGAAAAGCCGAACAGCCGCTTTTCCGCCGCCATCTCCTTGGGCTCGGTTGTCCGGCTGCGGGCGACGGCGATGGAAAGGACGAGGAAGACCGCATTCAGCGCGACGGCGATGACGCCGTAGATCGGCCCGGCAAGGCCGAGCGGCCAGGGCGCGATCGCCGCCGCTGCCATGGGCAGCGTGTAGAGCAGGATCTGCCAGCGCGTGGACGTCGCGCCGGCCACGACCGGGAGCATCGGCACGCCGGCGCGCGCATAATCGGAGCGGACGAACAGCGAGAGCGCCCAGAAATGCGGCGGCGTCCACATGAAGACCAGCGTGAAGAGGAGCAGCGGCAGGAGATCGATGCTCCCCGTCGCCGCCGCCCAGCCGATCAGCGGCGGGAAGGCGCCCGCGGCGCCGCCGATGACGATGTTCTGCGGCGTCCGGCGCTTCAGCCAGATCGTGTAGACGACGACGTAGAAGAGGATCGAGACGGCAAGGATGGCGGCGGCCAGCCAGTTGGTCGCGACGCCCATCAGGACCACCGAGAAGCAGCCGAGGCCGACGCCGAAATGCAACGCCGAGTCGCGCTCCATCCGGCCCGCCGGCAGCGGGCGGCCGGCGGTGCGCTTCATCAGCGCGTCGATGTCCGCTTCATACCATTGGTTGAGCGCGGCGGCCGCGCCGGCGCCGAGCGCGACGCACAGGATCGCGGTGAAGCCCAGCGCCGGCGGCAGCCGCACTGGCGCCGCCAGCAAGCCGCACAGCCCGGTGAAGACGACGAGCGTCATCACCCGGGGCTTGGTCAGCGCGAGGAAATCGCGCCAGTCGGCAGGCAGTGCGGCAGCAGCGGCAGTCGTCGTGGTCATCTTTCCAATCCGCCTCTCCGGAAGGCCGGAGCGGCTGGGTGCTCAATCCACCACTGGCAGGGTTTCGAACTGGTGGAACGGCGGCGGGCTGGAAAGGGTCCACTCCAGCGTCGTCGCCCCTTCGCCCCAGTAATTGTCCGCCGCCTTCGGTCCAGCGAACAGCGAATAGAGCACGTTCACGAAGAAGACGATCATCCCGACGCCCATGATCGTATAGCCATAGGCGCTGGCAAGATGGTTCCAATGGGCGAAGGCGTCGGCATAGTCCGGCACGCGGCGCTGCATGCCGTCCATCCCGAGGAAGTGCATCGGGAAGAACAGGATGTTGACGCCGATGAAGAACAGCCAGAAGTGCAGCTTGCCGAGCAGCTCGTTGTACATCCGGCCGCTCATCTTGCCGAACCAGTAATAGAAGCCGGCGAAGAGCGAGAAGACCGCCCCCAGGCTCAGCACGTAGTGGAAGTGCGCCACCACGTAATAAGTGTCCTGGAAGATCGTGTCGACGCCGCCGTTGGCGAGAACGACGCCGGTGACGCCGCCCACGGTGAACATGAAAATGAAGCCGAGAGCCCAGAGCATCGGCGTCTCGAAGGTGATCGATCCGCCCCACATCGTCGCGATCCACGAGAAGATCTTGATGCCGGTGGGGACCGCGATCACCATCGTCGCGGCGGTGAAGTACATCTTCGTGTTGACGTCGAGGCCGACGGTGAACATGTGGTGCGCCCACACGACGAAGCCGATGACGCCGATCGCGACCATGGCATAGGCCATGCCGAGATAGCCGAAGACCGGCTTGCGGCTGAATGTCGCGATCACCTGGCTGATCATGCCGAAGCCCGGCAGGATCATGATGTAGACCTCGGGGTGGCCGAAGAACCAGAACAGGTGCTGGTACAGCAGCGGATCGCCGCCGCCGCGGGCCTCGAAGAAGTGCGTGCCGAAATTACGATCGGTGAGCAGCATCGTGATCGCGCCGGCGAGCACCGGCAGCGAAAGCAGCAGCAGGAAGGCCGTCACCAGGATCGACCAGACGAAGAGGGGCATCTTGTGCAGCGTCATGCCCGGTGCGCGCATGTTGAAGATGGTGGTGATGAAGTTGATCGCGCCGAGGATCGAGCTCGCGCCCGCAAGGTGCAGCGAGAAGATCACCATGTCGACCGACGGCCCGGTCGACCCGGACGTCGAAAGCGGCGCATAGACCGTCCAGCCGGTGCCCGAGCCGAGCCCGGTGCCGCCCGACACGAACAGCGATCCGAGCAGCAGCGTGAAGGAGCAGGGCAGCAGCCAGAACGAGATGTTGTTCATCCGCGGGAAGGCCATGTCCGGCGCGCCGATCATCAGCGGCACGAACCAGTTGCCGAACCCGCCGATCATCGCCGGCATCACCATGAAGAACACCATGATGAGGCCGTGGGCGGTCACCAGCACGTTCCACATGTGCCGGCCCTGATCGATGTCTGCATCGGGAAGGCCGACGACGTGATTGAGCATCGTCGCCCAGCCCTGGACATGCTGAAGGCCGGGCTCGGCCAGCTCCCAGCGCATCAGGCCAGAGATCGACCCGCCGATGATCCCCGCGATGATCGCGAAGATCAGGTAGAGCGTGCCGATGTCCTTGTGGTTCGTCGACATGAACCAGCGGACGAAGAAGCCCGGCTTGTGATCGGCATGGTCATGCGCGTCGTGGCCGTGATCGGCCTCGAAATGAGCGGCGTTTGCGGTGGTATCGGTCATGTCTCTTCTGCCGCCTTATCTGGTTTCGGCCTGGTTCGTGGTCGCGGGCTCGGCCGCGGTTGCGACGGTGTTCGCGGTCTCCGCCGGCGCTGCCGCCGCGGCGGCCTCCGGCGTGGTGGCAGCGCCGGCCATGTGGCCGCCCTGGCTCGCCACCCATTGCGCGAACTGGTCGCGCGGCAGGACCTCGACCGCGATCGGCATGAAGCCGTGGCGGGCGCCGCAAAGCTCGTAGCAGACGCCGTAATAGACGCCGGGACGATCGACCTTGAACCAGGTCTCGTTGAGGCGGCCCGGCACGGCGTCGATCTTCACCCAGAAGCCGGGAACGCCCCAGCTGTGGATCACGTCGTTGGACGTGACGATCACCTTCACGACCGCGCCGGCGGGGACGACGAGGCGGTTGTCGACGCCGAGCTGGCGCGGCTCATGGCGCGCGCGGGCCTGTTCGTCGGTCAGCATGTTGGAGACGATGTGGATGCCGTTGTCCGGATATTCATATTCCCAGAACCACTGGTTGCCCGTCACCTTGACGGTGAGGTCGGCGCGCGGCGGAGAATATTGGTGGGCGAGCAGCCGGATCGACGGAATCGCGATCAGCACCAGGATGATGACCGGGACCAGCGTCCAGATCACCTCGAGCACGGTGTTGTGCGCGGTGCGCGTCGGCGTCGGATTGGCGCCGCGGCGGAACCGGACGATCACGATCAGCAGCAGGATCAGGACGAAGATCGAGATGGCGATGATCAGCGTCATCAGGATCTTGTTGTGAAACCAGGCCGCTTCCTCGCCGATCGGCGTGAACTGGGTCTGCAGCGCGGCGCGGCCGTCGGGCTGGCCGATCCCCGCTTCGGGCGTCAGCAGCGCCGGCGCGGCGGGTGTGGCGGAATTGCCGGCGGTCGAAGCGGCGTCGGCGGCCGGTGCGGCCGCAGCGGCTGGCGCGGCCTGATCGGCAGCCGGTGCCGGTGCCTGGCCACTCGCGGCGGCGGGAGCCAGGCCGAACGCAGCGGCGATGGCGGCAAGCTTGAAAAGAGTCTTCATCTATACCCCTGTGAGCAGCCCTTGGGGTGGCTGGTTTCCCGCCCGCAAGGCGCGACGCGGCGCCTTATAGGCAGCGCATAGGCGCGTCTCAAGGCCGTTGCCAAGCCCTTTGGATGCTTGATGCGTCGTCGGGGCGGCCCTATCAATCAGGAACCCCCCGAACAAGGACGGATTGCGCGATGAACGAAGAAGAGGTGCTGGCCGAATTCCGCGCCGCCGGCGCGTTGCTCGAAGGCCATTTCATCCTCTCCTCCGGGCTCCACAGCCCGCGCTACCTGCAATGTGCGCGGGTGCTGATGGATCCGGCGCGTGCCTCGCGCCTCGCCTCCGCCCTTGCCGCGACGATGCCGCGCGATCTTCGCGCCGCGATCGACCTTGTCGTCTCGCCGGCGATGGGCGGCGTCATCATCGGCCACGAAATGGCGCGCGCGCTCGGACGTGAGGCGATCTTCGTCGAACGGCCGCAAGGCGTGTTCGAGCTTCGGCGCGGCTTCCGCATCGCGCCTGGCCAGAAGGTGCTCCTGGTCGAGGATGTCGTGACCACCGGCCTTTCCTCGCGCGAGGCGATGAAGGCGGTGGCGGAGGCGGGCGGCGAGGTGATCGCCGCCGCCGCGCTCGTCGATCGGTCGGGCGGCGAGGCCGATCTCGGCGTGCCCTTCTTCCCGCTCGTCCAGCTCGCGGTGCCGACCTACCCGGCCGATTCGCTCCCGCCCGAGCTCGCGGCCCTGCCGGCGGAAAAGCCGGGGAGCCGGAAGGCCGCGTGACCGGCCCGCTCCGCCTCGGCGTCAATATCGATCATGTCGCGACGGTCAGGAACGCGCGCGGCGCCGGTACGCCCGATCCTGTCCGCGCCGCTTTGCTCGCCGCCGGCGCCGGGGCCGATGGCATCACCGCGCACCTGCGCGAGGATCGCCGCCACATCACCGACGACGACATCGCCCGGCTGTCGACCGAGCTCACCATCCCGCTCAATCTCGAAATGGCGGCGACCGATGAGATGCTCGCGATCGCCCTGCGGCACCGCCCCCACGCCGCCTGCATCGTCCCCGAAAAGCGCGAGGAGCGGACGACCGAAGGCGGGCTCGACGCCGCGGGGCAGCGCGATCATCTCGCGCCGATGGTGCGCGCGCTCGCGGCGGCGAATGTCCGCGTCTCGCTCTTCATCGAGCCCGATCCGCGCCAGATCGAGGCGGCGATGGCGCTCGGCGCGCCGGTCGTCGAACTGCACACCGGTCTTTATGCCGAGCTGGCGGGCGAGGCCCAGGGCGCGGAGCTGCGCCGACTCGCCGATGCCGCCGCGCTTGCCGCCAAGAACGGGATCGAGGTCCATGCCGGTCACGGCCTCACCTATGACAATGTCGTGCCCGTCGCCGCCATCCCGCAGGTCCGCGAGCTCAACATCGGCCATTTCCTGATCGGCGAGGCGATCTTCGTCGGGCTGGAGGAGAGCGTGCGCCGGATGCGCGCCCTGATGAACGAGGCGCGGGGTGCCTAGGCCGCTGCCCGCCGCGCGGCCGATGCGATGATCGTCGGCATCGGCTCCGACCTGTGCAATATCGAGCGCATCCAGAATTCGCTCGACCGGTTCGGCGAACGGTTTCTCAACCGGGTCTTCACCGACACCGAACGCGCGCGGGCCGAGCGGCGTCCGTTCACGCGCGCGGGCACCTATGCCAAGCGCTTCGCCGCCAAGGAGGCCTATTCCAAGGCGGTCGGCACCGGCTTCAAGCGCGGGGTCTATATGAAGGACATCGGCGTCGTGAATCTGCCCTCCGGCGCACCGACGCTGGCGCTGGCCGGCGGCGCCAAGGAGAGGCTTGACGCGCTCGTCCCGCCGGGCCACGCCGCCCGCATCCATTTGACAATGACCGACGACCACCCATTTGCTCTGGCTGTGGTCGTCATCGAGGCGATCCCCGAGGAGCAGGCTTGTTGACCGACACCGACCGCAGCGACGCGGCTGACACCCACAGCGACATCGTCGCCCCGCCCGCCGCGCTCGACGCTGCGAAGCCGGCCAAGCCGGGCACCGACTGGTGGTCGGAGATCAAGGCGATCTTCTGGCTGATTCTCGCCGTCCTCGCGTTCCACTCGTTCATCGCCAAGCCGTTCTACATCCCGAGCGAATCGATGATGCCGGGGCTGCTCGTCGGCGATCGGCTGGTGGTGAGCAAATATCCCTATGGCTGGTCCTGGGTTTCGCCGAGCTTCCACATCTTCCCGCGCTGGAGCGGGCGGATCTGGGGTCGCATGCCGGAGCGCGGCGATGTCGTCATCGTCACGCCGCCGGGTGAGAGCAGCGACTATATCAAGCGGGTCATCGGGCTTCCCGGCGACACGATCGAGGTGATCGGCGGACGCGTCTTCCTCAACGGCCGTGAGCTTCGTACCGAGCAGCGGCCGCCGACGATGATCCCTGTCGACATCAACACGCCCTGCGCCGGCCGCGGTTACGACGAATATGGCGACTTCCGGGTTCGCGGCGCGGACGGCAAGCTCTATTGCCGCCTTCCGGTCGTGCGCGAATATCTGCCGAGCGGGCGTTATTACGACACGCTCGACCTCGGCCGATCGACGGGCGATGATTTCCCGCGCGTCACGGTGCCGGCGAACCGCGTCTTCCTGATGGGCGACAATCGCGACAACAGCGCGGACAGCCGCTTCCCGGTGAGCGAGCTCGGTCTCGGCGGGCCGGTGCCGTGGGAGAATATCGGCGGCCGCGCCGAGTTCATCACCTTCAGCCTTGACGGATCGTCGAGCTACTGGAACCCGATCAGCTGGTTCACCGCCCTGAGGTCCGGCCGCGCCGGCACCTCGCTCCGACCGGGCCAGGCGCCTGTGCCGGCCAGCGGGGGCCGATGAGCGAGGCGGCAGCCCCGCCCCCGCCCACCGATCGGCCCGCCGACAGGCCGGGCCCGTCCGAACTGCGCGATCCGCTGATCCGCCAGGAGCTCAAGAAGGCAAGCGTCTGGTTCGCGCTCGGCCTCGCGGTTCTTGCCGTCATCTTCCTCGCGCAGCCGCTGCTGCTGATCTTCGGCGGGATCGTCGTCGCCGCGATCTTCGACGGCGGCACGCGCCTGCTCGGCCGGGTGCTGCCGATCGGCCGTGGCTGGCGGCTGCTGATCGTGGTCCTTGCCGGCTTCGCCTTCCTTGCCGGCACGATCTGGCTCGCCGGCGTACAGCTGACCGCGCAGGCGGCTGCCTTCAAGGCGACGATCGAGACCGAGCTGACCCGCCTGCTGGCGCTGGCCGCCTCGTTCGGGCTCGACGTGCCCAGCCTCGATCCGGACCAGATCGTCGCGCAGGCGATGGGGTCGATCGGCCGGCTGACCTCCGCGGTCGGCACCGCGGTCGGGGTCGTGACCAATCTCGTCATGATCCTGGTGATCGGGCTGTTCGTCGCCGTCGAGCCGCGAATCTACGAACGGGGCGTCGCCTGGATGCTGCCAAGCGCCAACCGCGAGGGCTTCTACCGGACCTCCGATCGCATGGGATATACGCTGCGCCGGCTGATGGCCGGGCGGCTGCTCGGCATGGCCGTGGAGGGCGTCGGCACCTGGCTGCTGCTGATGGTCGGCGGGGTGCCCATGGCGGCGCTGCTCGGCCTGCTCACCGGCATCCTCGCCTTCCTGCCCAATATCGGCGCGATCGTCTCGGGCCTGCTGATCGTCCTCATCGGCTTTTCGGCCGGAGTCGACACCGGCCTGTGGGCAGTCGCCGTCTATGCGGTGGTGCAGATCGTCGACGGCTATCTCATCGTGCCCTATGTCGCGCGGCGCACCGTCGATCTCGCGCCGGCGCTCGTGCTTGGCGCGCAGCTCATCTTCGGCGCGCTGTTCGGCATTCTCGGCCTTGCCCTGGCCGATCCGATCGTCGCGCTGACCAAGGCGGCGCTCGACCAGAAGTCCGAAGACGACGCGCCCGAAATTCCCGAACCCTGAGCGAGCCCCGCCGCGCGCGTGCGCGGCGGATCCCGAGTGCCTTCGTCAGTTCTGGCTGTTGCCCGTCCCGGTGGGCGGCGCGGCCGTTTCCGGCGCGCCGGCGTGCGGATTGCCGTGCCCGGATTCGAGCTCGCGCATATTCTCCTGTGCTTCGCCGCCCGGAGGCCCGCCCTGGGGGCGTCCCATCATCTGCTGGAGCGCGGCCATGCCGCGCCCGATCTGGACGACGCGGACCTTGAAATAGAGCGTGTCCATCGGGCCGAAGGGCGCGCCCGGCGGCAGCCGTCCGGCATAGCCGAGATGCGGCGGCATCCAGAACTCATAGGTTCCGCCGGCGCGCATCATGCGGATCGCCTCGGCCATGCCGGGGACGACCGAGCCGGCGCTGAGCGGTACGGGCTGGCCGCTTTCGTCGCTGTCCTGGATGACCGGGTTGGAGGGGCCGGTGACGTGCAGCTGGTAGCGCAGCAGCACGACGTCCTGATCGGTCGCCGGCTCGCCGGTGCCTTCGTGGATCACGCGGAAGCGAAGCCCCGACTGCGTCGTCGTCACCTGCAGCGGCGCCGTCCCCCACCAGGCGATCGCGCCGGCGGCGAGCACGAGCACGATCAGCGCGATCCACAGCTTGACGATGGATCCCTTCGCAAGCGGGCGAATCGGGACGGCGGTGACGTTGGACATCGATTTCCCCCAAACGAGAACGGGCGGCGATGGATTATCGCCGCCCGGTCGTAATGCCAAGTTTCCTCGCCGTCACCCCGGACGGCGCCGAGAGATCAGCGCTGGCCGTCGCGCTCGGCGCGCTTGCGCTCGAGCTTGCGGGCGCGGCGGATCGCAGCGGCACGCTCGCGCGCGCGCTTTTCGCTCGGCTTCTCGTAATGGCGACGCAGCTTCATCTCGCGATAGACGCCCTCGCGCTGCAGCTTCTTCTTGAGCGCCCGCAGCGCCTGGTCGACATTGTTATCGCGAACGATGATCTGCATAAAAGCTCGCCACTCTTCCTTTTTAGCCGTTCGATCCCGTGCGCGGCGCCGATCGCGCCGCCATGAACAAATGCTTATACCCGAAAATAGGAGTCGCCGCACGGGAGGCCCGGGCGGCGTGAGCGGGAGCCCCTAGCAGAGGGCGCCCGCCCTTGCAAGTCAGCCCCGCGCCCGCCGCCGCGCATTGCCCGTCGGCTTGACCGACGAGGCATAGCGCCCGCGCTGCGGATGCGCCCGCTGGCGTGGCGCGCGCTCCTCGTGGCGCGGCGCGAGCCGCTCCTCGAAGGCCGGCGTCGTCCGGCTCGCCTTGATCCGCGCCGCTTCGGCGAGGAAGCCCTGCGGCAGCGGCTCGACCGCGATTTTCTGTCGCGTCAGCTTCTCGATGTCGCGCAGATAGGCCTTCTCGTCATCCGCGCAGTAGGCGATGGCGACGCCATCATTGCCGGCGCGCGCCGTCCGCCCGATCCGGTGGACATATTGTTCGGGCACGTTGGGCAGCTCGAAATTGATGACGTGGCTGACGCCCGACACGTCGATGCCGCGCGCGGCGATGTCGGTCGCGACCAGGATGCGGACCCGGCCGCTCTTGAACTCGGCGAGCGCGCGTTCGCGCTGCGGCTGGCTCTTGTTGCCGTGGATCGCGTTCGCCGGGATGTTGTTGCCGGCAAGCAGCTTCACGACCCGGTCGGCGCCATGCTTGGTGCGGGTGAAGACGAGGACGCGGTCCATATTGCCGCGTTCGGAAAAGCCCCAGCGCAGCATCATGGTGAGCAAGGCCTGCTTCTCGCCCTGCTGGACGAAGGTCACATATTGATCGACCCGCTCGGCAGTCGTCGACTGCGGCGCCACCGACACCGTCGCCGGATCGGTGAGGAAGCGATCGGCGAGCTCCTTGATCGCCTTCGGCATGGTCGCCGAAAAGAACAGGGTCTGGCGCCTGGCCGGGAGCATCTTCACGATCTGCTTCAGCGCGTGGATGAAGCCGAGATCGAGCATCTGATCGGCCTCGTCGAGGACGAGGATCTCGACCTCGCGAAGCGTCAGATAGCCCTGCTCGACGACGTCGATCAGCCGGCCCGGCGTCGCGACGAGCACATCGACGCCGCGCGCCACGTCGGCGCGGTTGCGGCCGATCGAGGTGCCGCCGAAGATGGTGGCGACGCGAAGCCCGGCGAACTGGCCGTAAGCGCGCGCCGATTCGGCGATCTGCCCGGCGAGCTCGCGGGTCGGCGCGAGGACGAGCATCCGGCACGATTGCGGCCGGGTCCCGCCCCGCCGCGAGGCGACGAGCCGATCGATCGAGGGCAGCATGAACGCCGCCGTCTTGCCGGTGCCGGTCTGCGCGATGCCGAGCAGGTCGCGGCCCTTGAGCACGGTCGGGATCGCCTGCATCTGGATCGGCGTGGCGTCCTTGTAGCCCTTGAAGGCGAGCGCCTGGAGAACGGGCTGCGACAGCCCGAGGTTCTGGAATGACATTTTAAGTTTAAACTCACTTCATGCGTTGCCTGCCCGGCACGCCGAAACGGCGCGCGCGCAAACGCGGCGGGTGTCTGAACGACCCGCGTGAAAAGGGAAGCTCTTGGAAATACGAGACGGAGCCGGGCCTTCAGGCCAGATCACGCTGCATGACGCCTCGCTGGGCGGGCATATGGATGCTGCGATGCAAAAAGTCAAATGCCGGGGCGGTCAGGGGACGGGGAAGCTCTGCATTCCGGCGAGATAGACGTCGAAGGGAAGGTCGCCCTGCCGCCATGGCGTCTGTTCGCCGCCGGTCTCGCGATTGACGCGCAGCGCGACCCGGCGGACGAGTGCGTCGAGCGATTGACGGCGCCCGAGCTCGGCCGCGAAGGCGTTGGCGAAGGGGCTCCCCGATCCCGGCTCGCCGTCGAGCGCGACATTGCCCGGATCGGTGGAGAAGAGGGCGAGCACCGAGAGGCCGCGCAGATCGCCGAGCTGGCTGAGGCCGCGATGGGCGGCGGTCAATTCGGCGACGGACACCGTCGGCAATGCGCGGGCTGCCGCGACCACATCGGGGCTGTCGCCGCGCTGGAAGGGATTGTTGCGGCAGGCGTCGATGACGAGGAAGACCCCGCGCGCCCGATCGCTGAGGCGCGGGATCATCCGCTCCATGTCGATCAGGCTCGTGCCGTCGCCGGCGAGGAAATAGTTTCGCCCGGACACCTGGATGGCGTGGCCCGCATAATAGAGGAGGGCGACGTCGCCGGGCGCGAGCCGCGCCGCGAAGGCCTCCAGCTCGGTTTCCCAGCGCGCGAGATCGGGATCCTCGATCAGCCTCACGTCGCGCAGGCCAGCCCGGGTGAGGGCGGCGGCGACGTTGCGGCCGTCCACCGCGGTATTGGCGAGCGCGAGTGCGGGATTGCCGCTTCCGGCATAGCTCGCCGCCACGACCAGCGCGCGAGTCTCGGCGCGCGCGGCGACCGGAAGCGCAAGCAGGAAGACGAGCAGGATGCGGGCGAGCCGGCTGATCATGCCGGCTACCGCCCCAATGCGAAGGTGAGGCCGAGGTTGAGCCCGTGATTGACGCGCGGATCATCGAAGCTGCGGACCCCGCTCAGCGGGAAATAGAAGATGCCGCGATACCGTATGTCGAGCGCCACGCGGTCGCTGAACCGGGAGAGGATGCCGACCGAAATGTCCGGGCCGACCGAGGTCTCCGAAGGCCGGCGCGTCGACAGGTCCAGCGTTCCGCCGCCGTCGAGATCGGTGAGCAGCGCCTGTGCGGTCAGCGCTGGGGCGCGGCTGACATGGACCATGCCGTTGACATAGACGAGCTGGCGCCGTGCGAAGGGAACGAAGGCCGCGGCGCCACCCCGGAGGCTCCAGCTTTCGCTGACGGCGCCGAGATCGAGCCGCTGCTCGCCTTGCGAAAGGCCGAGATCGACCGGCCCGGATCCCGAAAGCAGGGCGACGAGATTGGCGATGTTGGTCGACGACGTCGTGATCGCATCGAGCGTCGCGCGGCTGCGAACCCGTTCGTAACGGACGCCGCCGATCAGCGCGAACCGCTCGTCGAGCCGATGCTGGACGGTGAGCTCGAGGTCGATCCGGCGGTAGGTCGCGCGACCTTCGGCGACGGTGCTGAGCAGATCGGTCGCGGTGAAGCCGCCCGCCGTGAGGGCAAGGTTGAGCGGCACGACGATGCGCGAACTGGTCTCGGCGGTGCCGTAAAGCCCCGTGAAGGTGACCTGCGTTTGCTGGCCGCCGACGGTGATCGATCCGCCGAACATCGGAAAGACGATCTGGCGCGCGCTGCCGCCGCCTTCGCCCACCGCGCCGCTCAGCGCCGCGTCCGGTCCGGCGAGCGCGCGGATCTGGTCATTGAGCCCGGCCAGGGCGTCGGTCGGAATCGGGAAGGCGTCGATGCCCTGCTGACGCTGCTCGCCATTGTCGAAATAGATGACGGCGCGGGGCGACAGGCTGATTCCGGCCGCCGCCGCCTGCGGCGCCAGGATCAGCGCCGCGCCGCCCAGAATGCGCAGAAATGATCTCAACATGCCGTCCCCGATGCCCTGCCCATGTCAGGACTAACGGCGGAGCCCGGCGGCGCTTTAGCCTGCGGTCAGTCGGCCGGGGCCCGATCCGCGCCGCGCGCCGGGCCTTGGCTCACGGCATCACCTCCAGCACCTCGATCGCCTCGGCGGTGCCGTTGAAGTCGACCCGCTCGCCCGCCTCCGCGCCGATCAGCGCGCGGGCCAGCGGCGCGGAAAAGGCGATTCGGTCGGCCGCGGGATCGGCCTCGTCGCCGCCGACGATCGCAATCGTCCGCTCGGCGCCGCCGAGCCGGATGCGGACGCTGGAGCCGATCCCGGCCTCGCCGGGCGTCGGTGGCGGCGCGATCTCGGCGGTGGTCTGGCGGGTCGTCCAGTAGCGAAGGTCGCGGCGCAGCGCCTCGCGGGACGCCTCGTCCGCCTCGGCCGCGACCGCCGTCTCAAGCCGCGCGACCTCCGCCGCGATCAGGGCAAGCCCCCGCTCCGTGACCAGGTTCGGCCCTGGCGGGATCGGCAGCTCGAACCGCGGCTCCTTGTGCTCCTCGTCGCTCTCGCGGCGGAATGCGACGCTCATCATCCTCTCCGTTCTTCGTCCGAATGTAGGCGCGGCGAGAGACGTTTCCTATCGCCCGTGCGATTCGCAGCTCAGTCGTCCAGCGGTTTGAACATCGGTTCCGCCTTCGCGAGGCGCGCCTGCATCGCCTCGCCGATGTCCACGCTGGCGAGCGTCGCCGCGTTCCAGAGGGCAACGTCGCGCAGCCCCTCCTCGATCGGGCGGCCGCGGCTGTGGTTCAGGCTCCGCTTGGCCCCGGCAACGGCGAGCGGCGATTTGGCGGCGATCATCTCGGCGATCGCACGCGCGGCTGCGATGGCGCCCTCCCGATCCGGGGCGACGGCGTTGACGAACCCGATTCGCGACGCCTCCCCGGCGTCCATTCGGCGGCCGGTATAAACGAGCTCGCGCAGCAGGCCCTGGGGAACGAGATGACCCATGCGCTGCAGCGTGCCGAGATCGGCGGTGATCGCGACATCCACCTCGGCGATCTGGAAGAAGCTATCGGCGCTGGCGATGCGGATGTCCGCAGCGCATGCGAGATCGACCCCGGCGCCGATGCAGCCGCCATGGATCGCCGCGATCACGGGCGCGCGGGCCGCCTCGACCGCGCTGAACATGTCCTGGAGCCATTCGATATGGCGCAGCCGCGATTCGGCCGCGCGGCCCGCATCGCTGCCAG
Source organism: Sphingosinicella ginsenosidimutans (assembly GCF_007995055.1). NCBI lineage: Bacteria > Pseudomonadati > Pseudomonadota > Alphaproteobacteria > Sphingomonadales > Sphingomicrobiaceae > Allosphingosinicella > Allosphingosinicella ginsenosidimutans. The sequence goes on from NZ_VOQQ01000001.1 coordinate 1,518,631, forward strand.
GCGCAAACTGGGTCGCGGCATAATCGAGGTCGAGCCCGGCGGTGAAATGCCGGCCCGCGCCGGCCAGCAGGATCGCGCGCACGGCGGGATCGCGGCCGAGCCGGCGAAACGTGTCGCCGATCGCCGCGAACATCTCCCCGTCCATCGCGTTGAGCCTGTCCGGCCGGGTCATCGTCACCGCCGCGACGCCCCGTTCGATCCCGATCCCGATCCGCGCGCTTTCCATCGCCTTCCCCTTCCGCCTATCAGGGCGCATGACCAGCTTTACCGTGAACGGCCAGCCCGTCCACTACCGGCTCCATCCCGATACGCCGCTGCTCTTCGCGCTGCGCGAGGCATCGAATCTTACCGGGGCGAAGCTCGGCTGCGGCACCGGCCATTGCGGCGCCTGCACCGTCCATGTCGATGGCCGCGCGGTGCGAAGCTGCCGGGTTCCGATCCGGGAGATCGAGGGCACCTATGTGACCACGATCGAGGGGCTTTCGAACGATCGGTCGCACCCGGTTCAGCAGGCCTTCGCCGCGGACAATGTGCCGCAATGCGGCTTCTGCATTCCCGGCATGATCATGGCCGCCGCGGCGCTGATCGACCATGAGGACAGCCTGTCGGACGATCGGATCGACGCGGCGATCCCCAATATCTGCCGCTGCGGCATCTATCCGCGACTGCGCGATTCGATCCGCCGCGCGGCGCGGATCAGGAGCGGGGAGGAACGCGTTGCCGCAAGCCCGCCGCCGCGGATCGCGCCGGTGGATGCCGCCCGCGCGGTGCCCGCCTTGCGTCCGCCACGCGGCGTCCCGCGCTGAGACGGGGCGATCGTCACCTTTCCGAAACCTTGCCGGCTGGTTCAGCATTGCGTCAGCAGCCGTTGTGCAAAACGCATCATCAAAGGCGGCCTGTTGCCGCCCTGTGCATGTTTGAAGGAGTAGGGCAGATGCCGAGGGCATTGTTCGGTTTTTTACTCGCCGCAAGCGCTTTGGCGCCCGCCGCGGCGATCGCGCAGCATCATCGCGACAATGGCGATCGCGGCCATGACCGTGGCAGCTGGCACGGCGGGGAATCGCGCGGGCAATCGCAGCGCCAGGCTCCGCCGGCCCGCCAGGCGCCGCCGGCGGCCGTCCAGCGCCAGGCCCCGCCGCCCGCAGCCCAGCGTCAGGGCGGCAACTGGCAGGGTCGCGGCAACTTCCAGGGCAATCGCGGACCTCAGGGATCGCCGCAGGGCGTGCGGCCGCAGGGCGCGCGCGGCCCCCAGGCTGCGCCGCAGGGTTATCGCGGCAATCGCGGGCCCCAGGCGCGTCCGGGCAGCATCTACCCGCAGGCGTGGCAGGGCAATCCCAACGATCCCAGGCTGCGTCACTATCAGGAGCTCGAGCGGCGCAACCAGTATCGCTACGGCACCCCGCAGCAGCGCGCGGCGATCCGCGGCTCCAACGGTCCGCGGGCGGGCGCGCGCGGCAATCGCAACTGGGGCCGGGACTGGAATCGCGGCTGGCGTGGCGACCGGCGTTACGATTGGCAGCGTTACCGGGTCGGCAACCGCCACCTGTTCCACCTGTCTCCTTATTATGCGCCTTACCGCAATTGGCACTATCGCCGCTTCTCGATCGGGCTGTTCCTCGATCCGCTATTCTATGGACAGAGCTACTGGATCGGCGATCCTTATTATTATCGCCTGCCGCCGGCCCCTCCGGGCACGGAATGGGTGCGCTACTATAACGACGTGCTGCTGGTGGACGTCTACACCGGCGAAGTGGTTGACGCGATCTACGACTTCTTCTGGTAAGTCCGATCGACTTCTCCGCGGGGAAGCAGGAAGCCCGGGGCCACAAGCCCCGGGCTTTTTCCTTGTCAGGCCAAGCGCGTCTGAGTCATGAATGCGCCACGCCGAAACAGTGGCCAAAACAAGGGCCAAAACAGGGGGATGTCGATGATCGCGCGCTTCATGGTCATGCTGCTTGTCTCCGCCGCCGCGTCATCCGTCGCGGCGCAGGGCAGCAGCCAATCGTCTGCACCGCACCAGACGATCGTCGTCCAGGCCGGCCATCTGATGACCGACCCCGCCCGGCCGATCGCCGGCCCTTCGACCATCATGATCGTCGACGGCCGAATCCAGAGCGTCACCGCCGGCATCGTCCCGCCGCCCGCGGGTGCCCGGCTGATCGATCTCACGAACCGGACGGTGATGCCCGGGCTGATCGACGCCCATGTCCACCTGGTCGGCGATTCGCGGGCGCCGTTCTGGCGCGGCGCGGTCGACACGGACGATTATCTGACGCTGCTCGGCGCGCATAATGCGCTGGTCACGCTGCGCGCCGGTTTTACCACCGTGCGCGATCTGGGCTCGCCCGGCGTCACCGGCTTCGCGCTCCGGCGGGCGATCGACGAAGGCCTGATCGAAGGCCCGCGCATGCTCGTCGCCGGCGAGCCATTGTCCACCATCGGCGGCCATGGCGACACCGCCGGCTTCCGGCCGGAAGTGAACGAGGTCCTCCAGGGCCACAACACATGCACCGGCGCCGATCAGTGCGCCGCCCGCGTTCGCGAACAGGCCCGCAATGGCGCCGACGTGATCAAGTTCATGGCAACCGGCGGCGTCCTTTCCCAGGGCGATCGCGGGCTCGGCCAGGCCTTTACCGACGAGGAGATGCGCGCGATCGTCTCGACCGCGCATTCGCTCGGCCTCAAGGCGGCGGCGCACGCGCATAGCGACGAGGGGATCGCGGCGGCGGTCCGGGCGGGCGTGGATTCGATCGAGCACGGCACCTTTGCAAGCCCGGCGACGCTCCAGCTGATGCGGCAGCACGGCACCACGCTCGTGCCGACCCTGATGGCGTTCGAAGGCATAAGGGAGCGGCTGGGGACCGGCGTCTACACGCCGCGGGTCGAAGACAAGGTGCGGATGACGCTTCAGGTGGTCGGCCGGGCGGCACGCGGGGCGATCCAGGCCGGGGTCCCCGTCGTTTTCGGCACCGACGAGGGGGTCTATGAGCATGGCCTCGACGCCGGCGAGTTCAACCTGCTCGTCACCGAAGCCGGCATGACGCCCCAACAGGCGATCGCCGCCGCGACCACGGGCGCCGCGCACCTGCTCGGCCTCGACGACGAGGTCGGGAAGATCGCGCCCGGCTATTCGGCCGATCTCATCGCGGTGGACGGCGATCCGCTCGCCAATGTCCGTCTTCTCGAACATGTCGGCTTCGTGATGGTGCGCGGCCACGTGGTGGAGTGAGGCGATGAGTGCTGCGCATGTCGACTACAAGGCGGCGATCGGCGCGTCGGTGGCCCAGCGCCTGGCGCGTCACCCGAGCGGTTTCAAGATTCCGTCGAACGACATCGACATCTTCGTCATCCGCGATTTCCTGACCGCGAAGGAGTGCGAGGGCCTCGTCCGCAAGATCGATCGCGAGCGCATCCCCTCGAAGCTGCTGGCGCCCTCATCCGATCCGGAGTTCCGGACCAGCGAGAGCTGCAACCTCGATTCGAAGGACCCGCTGGTCATCCAGGTCGAGGCGAAGCTCACGGCGCTGACCGGGATCGAGCCGAGCCATGGCGAGACGATCCAGGGCCAGCGCTATGCGGTCGGCCAGCAGTTCAAGCCGCATCACGATTATTTCCACCAGTCCGAAGCCTATTGGGAGGAAATGGACCGGTGCGGCGGCCAGCGCACCTGGACCGCCATGGCCTTCCTCAACATGCCCGAGGAAGGCGGCCAGACCCATTTCCCTCGCGTCGGCATCAAGGTCGCGCCGCGAACCGGCAACCTGCTCATCTGGAACAATCTCGATGCGCATGGCCTGCCCAATCCGGCGACGCTCCATCAGGGGATGCCGGTGATGGCCGGGACGAAATATGTCATCACCAAATGGCATCGCGAGCGCCCCTGGATCGTCTCGAGCGCCACTTATTATTGAGCCGGGGCGCGAGCGCGCTTGCGGCCGCCGGCTCCCCGTATTAGCGTCACAACACAGTTCGCAGGGGAATCTCCATGAGCCGCCGTTCGCTCCTTCTCGCCGCCCTTCTCGCCGCCGCACCGATCCAGCCGCTCCTGGCGCAGGCCCCGACTTCGGCGGCCGCGCCGGCAAGCGCCGACGCGCGTCTTCGCCAGCTGTTTCACGACAGCGATGAGGCGAATCTCCGCCGCAACCCGATCATGGCGATCTTCCGCGGCGACTACAGCCATGCCGACCAGCTGGGCGACTATCTGAGCGATGCCTACTACGCCGCCGAGCGCGCGGCGGCGGAGCAGGATCTGGCGGCGTTGCAGGCGATCCCCCGCGACCAGCTCGATCCGACGGACCAGATCGCCTACGATGTCTTCAAATATCAGCGCACCGAGGATCTCGCGGACGTCCAGCCGGACATGCTGGCGCTTACCGTGGTGAGGCCGATGAACCATTTCAGCGGCTTCCAGACCTTCTATCCGGTCTTCGCCTCCGGCCACGGCGCGGCGCCGTTCCGCAACGTCAAGGATTATGAGGACAACCTCGCCCGCCATCGCCAGTTCGTGAGGATCATGGATCGGGTGATCGAGCGCTTCCGCCAGGGCCTCGCCTCGGGCGTCGTCGAAACCCAGCTCACGATCCGCAACGTCATCCAGCAACTCGACACCCAGCTCGCCGAGGCCCCTGAGGCCTCGCCTTATTACGCGCCGGTGCTGAACTTCCCCGATGCGGTGCCGGCGGCGGATCGGCCGCGTCTCCAGCAGGCCTATCTCGCCGAGGTCCGCGACGACATCTTCCCCGCCTATCGCCGGCTGCGTGATTTCCTGCAGAACGACTATCTGCCGCATGCCCGCGCCGAGGTCGGCCTCCATTCGATGCGCGGCGGCGATCGCATGTATGCGCGCCTCATCGAAGAGAACACGACGCTGCCGCTCACCGCGGACGACGTCCACAATCTCGGCCTCTCCGAGGTCGCGCGGATCCGCGGCGAGATGGAGCAGATCAAGACGCGGGTCGGCTTTACCGGCACGCTCGCCCAGTTCTTCGAGCATCTGCGCACCGATCCCCAGTTCGCACCGGCGAGCTGCGACGCGCTGCGCGACGGTTTCTACGCCATCGGCCGGCGCGTCGATGCGCGGGTGCGCGAGTTTTTCTCGACGATCCCGCGCTCGCATCTCGACATTCGCCGGGTCGAACCGTTCCGCGAGCGGACCGAGGCGGCCGGCTCCTACAATGACGGCACGCCGGACGGCTCGCGGCCCGGCGTCTTCTATTTCAACTGCTACGATCTGCCATCGGCCCGGACCTACGGCATGGAGACGCTGTACCTGCACGAAGGCATTCCGGGGCACCATTTCCAGATCATGCTCGCCTCTGAGAACGAGCGGCTGCCCAATTTCATGCGCTTCGGCGGCAACACCGCCTTCGTCGAAGGCTGGGCGCTTTATGCGGAGACGCTGTGGGACGAGCTCGGCATGGAGACCGATCCCTATCAGCGCTTCGGCGGGCTCAATGACGAGATGCTGCGCGCGATGCGCCTCGTGGTCGACACCGGGATCCATGCCAAGGGCTGGACCCGCGATCAGGCGATCCAGTACATGCTCGACAATAGCGGCATGAGCCGGACCGAGGTGACCGCCGAGGTCGAGCGCTATATTGCCATCCCCGGCCAGGCGCTCGCCTACAAGATCGGCGCCCTCACCATCCTGCGCCTCCGCCACGAGGCCGAACAGGCTCTGGGCTCCCGCTTCGATCTCAAGGCCTTCCACGCCGAGGTGCTCGACACCGGCGCGCTGCCGATGCCGGTGCTGGAGGCCAAGATCCGCGCCTGGATCGCGGCGCAGCGCGCGGCCGCCTGACGGCCGCTACCGCGCCAGCGCCTCGGCGATGAGCTTGCGGCTGTTGGCGATTCCGTAGAGGGCGATGAAGCTGCCCATGCGGGGCCCCTGCGACGTGCCGAGCAGCGTTTCGTAAAGCGCCCTGAACCAGTCGCGCAGCGATTCGAACGGGTGGGTCTTGCCGACTTCATAGACCTCGGCCTGGATCGTCTCCGCATCGGCCGTCTCGGGGAGCGCCGCCAGCCGGTTGTCGAGATCGCGCAGCGCCGCCGCCTCCATCTCGGTCGGCGCCCGGTGATCGAGCGCGCCGGCGATGAAGTCGCGGAAATAGGCGAGCGCATAATCGATCCGCCGGTCAAGCTCGGGATGAGTCTCCGGCGACGCCTCCGGCACATGGCGCTTCACGAAGCCCCAGAGCAGCGCCTTGTCGTCGGTCGAGGCGACGGCGACGAGGTTGAGCAGCAGCGGGAAACCGATCGGCATGCGCGCCTCGGGCACGCGTCCCGCATGGATGTGGTGGACTGGATTGCCGAGCTTCTTGGCGGTCTCCTGCGTCGGATAGGCCGCAAGGAACTGGTCATATTCGTCCACCGCCTTGGGGATGATCCCGAAGGACAGCTGCTTGGCCTTCCGCGGCTCGCGGTAGATATAGAAAGCGAGGCTCTCTTCCGGCGCATAGGTCAGCCATTCGTCGATGGTGACGCCGTTGCCGCGGGTCTTCGAGATTTTCTCGCCATTCTCGTCGAGGAAGAGCTCGTAATTGAATCCCTCCGGCGGCCGCGCGCCGAGCACGCGGGCGATCTTCGAGCTCTGGACGACCGAATCGATGAGGTCCTTGCCCGCCATCTCGTAATCGACGCCCAGCGCGACCCAGCGCATCGCCCAATCGACCTTCCATTGGAGCTTCGCGCCGCCGGAAAGGATCGACTGGACGATCCGCTCGCCCTCGTCTTCGAACGCGACCAGGCCCGCCTCGGCATCGACGACCTCGACCGGCACCTGGAGCACCCTGCCGCTTTTCGGGCTGATCGGCAGGACCGGAGAATAGGTCCTGCGCCGTTCCTCGCGCAGCGTCGGCAGCATCACGTCCATGATCTCGCCATGGCGGCGCAGCACCGCCCTCAGCGTCGCATCGAACCGGCCCGAGCCGTAAGCGTCCGAAGAGGCCAGGAACTCGTAATCGAAGCCGAAGCGATCGAGGAATTGCTTCAGCAGGTGGTTGTTGTGATCGGCATAGCTTTTGTGCCCGCAGCCATAGGGATCGGGCACGCGGCTCAGCGGCTGATCCAGATGTTCGTGCATCATGTCCTGGTGCGGCACGCCGGGCGGCACCTTGCGCATCCCGTCCATGTCGTCCGAAAAGGCGATGAGGCGGCTCGGCCAATCCACCATTTCGGCGAGCGCGTGGCGGACCATCAACGTGCGCGCGACCTCCTGGAAGGTGCCGAGATGGGGGAGGCCCGACGGGCCGTAGCCGGTCTCGAACACGATCTCCCCCGCCGGCGGGCCGTCCGGATAGCGTTTCAGCAGCTTGCGCGCTTCCTCATAGGGCCAGGCCTTGGAGACGCGCGCTGCTTCGCGGAGTTCGGCAGGATCGATCATGGCTGCGGCTCTGGCGCGAGCGTCGCCGAATCGCAAACCTGAAATGACTCAGGAGGCGCGTTGGCGGCGGCGCTTCGTCCCGAATCGTCGTGCGAGCCAGGAATCCACGGCCAGCGGCCCTGGCCCCGCCATCACCAGCGTGGCGAGGCAGGCGAGGTAGAGAAGGTCGGTTTCATAGCCGGGCGGCCCGAATTGCGGGCCTTGGCGCGTCACCGCCATCAGCTTGATCGAGGTGAAGCCGAAACGGAGGTGGACGGTGAGCGCCGCCACCGCCAGGACCGCCGCCATCGGGATGCTCGCCAGCGTCACGAAGGCGCCGATCAGGATCGCGATCCCGCCGATCAGCTCAACCCAGATCGTGAGCCACGCCATCAGGTGCGGCATCGGCACGCCGATCGCATCGACGATCGCGACGAACCGGTCCGGGCCCTTTTCAAGCTTGGCGAGGCCATGGATGAAGAAGCCGGCGCCGACGATCAGCCGCAGCGGCACCGGCGCCCAACGCGCGGCCATCGCGCCAAGCCGGGTTGTATCGAACATATGGGCTGCTCCTCCCTGAACCTCTTTCGAAGTTCGTCGTGGAGCCGCCTGCGGTTACAGGATCACCAGCGAAGCAGGCGTGGCCCGGCAAGCGCGCCGAGGCCCGCGGCAAGCCCGATCCCGAGCGAATACCAGGTCAGCACGAACAGAGCGGAGACTTCGGGGCAGTGGAGGCAGTAGAGCGTCGCCGACCAGGCGCCGGCGGCGAGCCCGGCCGCGGCGCCGGCCAGCCGCAGCCGCGTCGGCGCGAAGCGGCGGAACGACCACAAGAGCCCGGCAAAGATCGGCAGCGCCAGCAGCAGCACCAGCCAGGGGCAATATTGCCAGCTCGCGCCGAGCCACATGCGAACCCAGTCGGCCGGCGGCGTGTGCGCCAGCTCGGCGATCCCGACCCCGGCGAGCAGCAGCACCGGCACCGCCATTGCCCAGAGCAGGGGAGCGCGCGCGCCTTCGGGCCGCGCCAGTCGCATCGTCGCCGCCACCGCGACGAGCCCGAGCGAGGCAGTGTAGGCCCATTTCATCCAGAACGGAAAGCCGCGCATCGCGGCGCCGAGATCGGGACGCACGCCGATCGTCGCAACGATCAGCAGGAGCGTCGCCACGCCGCCAAGCCCCATGCCGAGCGCGATCCGCCGGCCGAAGGCATGGCGCGGGACCGCCGGGACATCGCGGGAGAGCGTTGCGATCAGATCGTCGGTCCTCATCGCTTCTGTCCCTTCACCCGCGCCGCCAGGGCTTTCAGGCCGCGATGGACCGACACCTTGACGTCGGATTCGCCGATGCCCGCGCGCGCCGCCGCCTCGGCCACGCTCAATCCCTCGATCCTGGTGTTCCGGATCGCCGCCGCCTGCTTCGCGGGCAGGCTGTCGAGCAGGCGGGCGAGATCGGTCCGCGCGAGGCTCGGCGCCTCGAAATCGGCGGCCAGCAAATCTTCGACATCGTCGATCGGCTGCAGCCGGCTGCGCCGCCGGATATGATCGATCATCTTGTAGCGGGCGATTGCGAACAGCCACGGGCTGAACGGCCGCCTGCGATCGTAGCTTGCCCGGCGTTCGTGCACGGCGATCAGCGTTTCCTGCACAAGATCCTCGATGTCGTCGGCATCGGCGATCCGGCGCCGGTAGAAGGCGCGCAGCAGCGAGGCCGCAAGCTCGAGCAGCGCCGCGTGCGACGCGCCGTCCCCGTCGAGGCCCGCAAGCATCAAGGCTCGAAGCTGGTCGTCGCCGATCCGCACTGTCGTTCCTATAGCTCCTTCGCCGCAGTTGCGGGAAAGGTTACGGGCGTCTGGAGCGGCGCGGAACCGGCTCGTGCCTGTTGCCAATCTGTTCCGCAGCGGCGACAATCGCGCGATGATGCTGCCTCACCCCGCGCTCCACGCGACCCACGCCGGAATCTGGATCGCCCATCCCGACGGCAGGGTGGAGGCGGTGACGCGCGGGGCGGCGATCGCACGGGCGGCCGAAACGCCGACCATCTTCCTCAATGCGCCTTTGGTCGCGAGCAGGCTCGGCTATCCGGAGCTGTCCGGGCTCGACCTGCTCGAGCTTTTTGCCTTCGTCCATCCGGCCCGATTCGCGGTGCCGACGCCCAAGGGCCTCGCCGACGCCCTCGGCCTGCCCGAGCCGGAGGGCGACGAGGCAGCGGCCCGCTTCCTCGGGCAGGCGGCGGCGACTTTGCTCGCCACGCTTTCCGGAGACTGGCCCGAGCGCGCCGGGGCCTGGGCTTCGGCACAGGCACTCCACCGGCTGCGGTGGCCCTGGGCCGGCGTCGTCGCGGCCCGGCTGAGCCGGCCCGGGCGGGACGAGCCCTGGCTCTTCTCGGTCCTGCCCGAATGGGAGGAGACGGGCGGGCGCCCGCCGCCGCGCCCGATCCGGCTCGACGCGGGGGCGACGGCCGATCGGCTCGCGCACCTCGTCGGCAGCGATGCCGAGCCGCGCCAGGGTCAGCGTGACTATGCCGCCGCCGCGCGCGCCGTCTTCGATCCTCGGCCGGCCGAGGGCCGCCCGAACATGCTGCTGGCCGAGGCGGGGACCGGGATCGGCAAGACGCTCGGCTATCTCGCTCCGGCGTCGCTGTGGGCCGAGCAGGCGGGCGGCGCGGTGTGGGTCTCGACCTATACCAAGGCGCTCCAGCGACAGCTGGACCGCGAGGGCGCGCGGCTTTTCGCCGATCCTTCCGTCCGCCGCCGCAGGATCGTCGTCCGCAAGGGCCGCGAGAATTATCTCTGCCTGCTCAATCTCGAGGACGCGCTCCAGGGCGGCTTTGCGGGGCGCGCCGCGATCCTCGCGCAGCTCGTCGCGCGCTGGGCCGCCTATACGAAGGACGGCGACATGATCGGCGGCGATCTTCCGGGATGGCTGACCAGCCTGTTCCGGCGCGCCGGCGCCACGGCCCTCACCGATCGGCGTGGCGAGTGCGTCTATGCCGGCTGCCCGCATTATCGTCGCTGCTTCATCGAACGGGCGTCGCGGGCCAGCCAGGACGCCGATCTGGTCATCGCCAATCACGCGCTGGTGATGGTCAATGCGGCGCGCGGCCGCGAGACCGGCAACCCGCCGACCCGGATCGTCTTCGACGAAGGCCATCACCTGTTCGACGCCGCCGATTCCACCTTCGCCGCGGCGCTGACCGGGCAGGAGGCGATTGAGCTTCGCCGCTGGATATTGGGCCCGGAAGGGCGCTCGCGCGGGCGGCGGCGCGGCCTTTCGGCGCGGCTGCTCGATGTCGCATCCTATGACGAGGCGGGCGCGGCGGCTCTCGGCGCGGCGGTGCAGATGGCAGGAGCGCTTCCCGGCGACGGATGGCTTCAGCGCCTGGCCGAGGGCGCCCCTTTCGGCCCGATCGAGGCCCTGCTGGCGGCGGTTCGCGGGACCGTCTACGCCCGCGCCTCCGCCCAGGATGCCGGCTACGGGCTCGAAACCGAACTTGCCGAGCCCGACGCAGCCCTGGTCGAGGCGGCGGCCCCGGCGGTGGAGGCGCTGGAGTTGCTGCACCGTCCGCTGGTGGCGCTCGGCAAGCGGCTCGAAGCTGTGATCGAGGATGCGCCCGACTGGCTCGATGCGCAGGCGCGCGCCCGGATCGAGGGAGCGATCGCGGGTCTTTCCTGGCGTACCCAGACGCTTGCCGGATGGATCGCGCTCGCGGCGCGGATCGGCGGGCCGGGCGATCCGGACTTCGTCGATTGGCTCGCGGTCGATCGGGTCGAGGGGCGCGAATTCGATATCGGCCTCCATCGCCACTGGCTCGATCCCACGCGCCCGCTTGCCGAAGCGGTGCTGAAGCCGGCCCAGGGGGTGCTCGTCACCTCCGCGACCTTGCGCGCGGGCGGCGACTGGGACACGGCGGAGGCGCGCACCGGCGCCGCGCATCTCGACGCGCCGATCGGACGATTCGAGGCGGCGAGCCCGTTCGATTATGCCGCGATGTCCGAGGTCCTGATCGTGACCGATATCCGCAAGGGCGACACGGCGGCGCTCGCCGGCGCCTATGCGCGGCTGATCGAGGCGGCTGGCGGCGGGGCGCTCGGCCTGTTCACCGCGATCCAGCGCCTGCGCGCCGTCCATGCGCGGATCGCCGATCGTCTCGCCCGATCGGGGCTGCCGCTCTATGCCCAGCATGTGGATCCGATCGACACCGGCACGCTCGTCGACATTTTCCGCGATGATCCGCGCGCGAGCCTGCTCGGCACCGATGCGCTTCGCGACGGCGTCGACGTCCCCGGCGATTCGCTGCGGCTGGTGGTGATGGAGGGCGTGCCCTGGCCGCGCCCGACTGTGCTCCACGGTGCGCGCCGCGCGGCCGGCGGCGGATCGTCCTATGACGATCGCGTCGTCCGCGCCCGCCTGGCCCAGGCGTTCGGGCGGCTGATCCGCCGGCAGGGGGATCGCGGCATGTTCGTCCTGCTCTCGTCGGCGACCCCGTCGCGGCTGCTCGCCGCCTTTCCTCCCGGCGTCGCGGTGACCCGGCTCACCCTCGACATGGCGATTGCGCGGGTGGCGGCGCGTCTGTCATCAGGTGCGGCGGCCGGCGATGCGACGGCGGCGTGGGTTCCGTCCGGGGGAGCGCAATGAGGATCCTGACGCTGATGCGTCATGCCAAATCCGGCCTGGCCGATCGCGGCGTGCGCGATTTCGATCGCCCGCTGAACCGCCGGGGCGCCCAGGCGGCGCGCGCCATGGGGCGGGAGATTCGCGCCCTCGGCCTCGGCTTCGACGCGGTGATCGCCTCGCCGGCGGTGCGCGTCGTCGAAACGGTCGAGGGCGTGGCCGAAGGGGCCAGCCGGGCGCTGCACCCGACCTATGACCGGCGCATCTATCTCGCGCCGCTCGCTCTGCTGCTTGATCTGGTGCGGGAGACGGACGATTCGGTCCGGCGCCTGCTGCTCGTCGGCCACAATCCCGGCTGCGCGCTGCTTGCGAGCTTGCTCGCCGGATCGGGCGACGAGGTGCTTCGCACACGGCTTGCCGAGCAATATCCGACGGGCGCGCTCGCCGAAATCGGCTTCGAGGTCGCGCATTGGCGGGAGATCGAGCCCCAGGCCGGCGCGCTCGCGCGGTTCATCCGTCCCCGTGATCTCGACGGCGCGGCCGACGGCGAGGAGGATTAGAACGCGTCTTCGTCGAGCGCGGCGGCGAGCGATTGGCGCAAGGCGCGAAGCCGCTCGATCGACGCCCCGGATGCCGGTGCGGAGGCGGGCTCGGCCGGGGCGGGTGCCGCCGCGGTCGCCGGGATGATCTCGTCCTCGCCGCCGCCCCCGCGCGCCAGCAATTGCTGGACGCCGCGGATCGTATAGCCCTCGACGTTGAGCAGATGATGGATTCGCCGGGCGAGGGCCGCATCCTCGGCGCGGTAATAACGGCGGTTGCCCGCCCGCTGGAGCGGCTTCAGCTGCGGGAAGCGCGTCTCCCAGTAACGCAGGATATGCTGTGGAACGCCAAGTTCGCCCGCAAGCTCACCGATGGTCCGGAAGGCGTGCTCGCTCTTGGCTTGGGAAACGGCCATCGGGTGTCAGTCGCCGCTGGCGATCCGCTCGCGCATGATCTGGGAGGCGCGGAAGGTGAGCACCCGGCGCGGCGCGATCGGCACTTCGATCCCGGTCTTGGGATTGCGGCCGAGCCGCTGGCCCTTGTCGCGCAGGATGAAGCTGCCGAAACCGGAAATCTTCACATTCTGACCATTTGCCAGGGCATGGCTCATATGATCCAGGATGCCTTCCACCAACCCGGCGGAATCGGCGCGCGAAAGCCCGATCTCGCGATGAACGGTGTCGGCAAGGTCCGCGCGAGTCAAAGTGCCGCCCGACGGCTTCCTGACCGTTCCTGCGTCCGCCATCATTTCCCCCCTGTTGGCGTCTCCAGCCCGGAACACTAGTCGACCTGCGGGTGGAGCGCAATCTGGCCGAGGGCACTGGCCGACGGTTAAAAACGCACCACCGCAGCGCCCCAGGTGAAGCCGCCGCCCATCGCTTCGAGGACGATGAGGTCGCCTTCGCTGATTCGGCCGTCGCGCACCGCGGCGTCGAGCGCCAGCGGGACCGAGGCCGCCGACGTGTTGGCATGATCGCCGACGGTGACGACCACCTTGCCTTCGGGGAGCCCCAGCTTGCGCGCCGTCGCGTCGAGAATCCGCTTGTTGGCTTGGTGCGGAACGACCCAATCGACATCCGCCGGCTTGTGGCCGGTGGCGTCCAGAACCTCCGTCATCACATTGGCGAGATTGACGACGGCGTGCCGGAACACCTCCTTGCCCTTCATCCTGAGCTTGCCGACCGTGCCGGTGGTGGAGGGGCCGCCATCCACGTAGAGCAGTTCGTTCTGCCGGCCGTCGGCATGAAGGCGGGTCGCGAGCACGCCGCGGTCACCGTCCCCGGCCTTCAGCACGATCGCGCCGGCGCCGTCGCCGAACAGGACGCAGGTCGCGCGGTCCTCCCAGTCGAGGATTCGGCTGAACGTCTCGGCGCCGATGACGAGCGCGTGATCGGCCATTCCGCCCTTCACCATATTGTCGGCGACGGAGAGGGCGTAGAGGAAGCCGGTGCAGACCGCCTGCACGTCGAAGGCGATGCAGTCGTCGATGCCGAGCAGCGCCTGGACCTTCGTCGCGCTCGCCGGAAAGGTCTGGTCGGGCGTCGAGGTCGCGAGCACGATGAGGCCGATCTCCTCGGGAAGAACGCCGGCCGCTTCGAGCGCCTTTCGGGCCGCCGCCGCGGCGAGCGTCGCGGTGGTCTCGCCCTCGGCGGCGATGTGGCGCGCGTGGATGCCGGTGCGCTCGACGATCCATTCGTCCGATGTGTCGACCCGTTCGGCAAGCTCGGCGTTCGTCACCCGGCGCGCCGGCAGCGCGGATCCGGTTCCGACGATCATGCTGCGCCGGCTCATTGCGCGGCCGCCGGCACGTTGTGGGCGGAGATGTTGGCGAGATCCTCGCCGATCCTGCGCGTGATGTCGGCGCTCACCATCCGGGCCGCGACGCCGATCGCATTGGCGACGCCGATGTCGTTCGCGCTGCCGTGGCTCTTCACCACCAGCCCGCCGAGGCCGAGGAAGACGGCGCCATTATGGTTGTTGGGATCGAGATGGTGGCGCAGCAGCCGGGTCGCCGGCCGCGAGACCAGGAAGCCGAACTTGGAGCGCAGCGAGCTGGCGAAGGCGCGCTTGATGAGATCGGTCACGAACCGGGCCGTTCCTTCCACCGTCTTCAATGCGATATTGCCCGAAAAGCCGTCGGTCACGACCACGTCCGCCCCGCCGCGCGACAATTTGTCGCCCTCGATGAAGCCGTCGAACCGCATGTGGAGATAGTCGGCATCGCGAAGCACGGCGGCGGCCGCCTTGAGCTCGTCGGTGCCCTTGAGCTCCTCGGTGCCGATGTTGAGCAGCTGGACGCGCGGCCGATCGAGCTCGAGCACGACCCGGGCATAGGCCGCGCCCATCACCGCAAACTCGATGAGGTTGCGCGTATCGCATTCGGTGTTGGCGCCCAGATCGAGCATGACAACGTCGTTGTCGCCAAGCGTCGGCAGCAGTGCCGCGAGCGCCGGCCGGTCGATGCCCGGAAGGGTGCGCAGGGCGAGCTTGGCCATCGCCATCATCGCCCCGGTATTGCCGCCGGAGACCATCGCATGGGCGGTGCCGTCCTTCACGGCGGCGATCGCGCGGCCCATCGAGCTGGTCTTGGCGCGACGGATCGCCTGGCTCGGCTTGTCGGTGCCGGCGATCACATCGGTGCAGTGGACGATCTCGACCGCGCTGGCGAGCGCGGGGTGCCGGATGAGTTCCGCGCGGATCGCCTCCTCGTCGCCGAACAGGATGAAGGCGAGGTCCTCGCGCTCCTTGCGCGCAAGCGCGGCGCCGGCGATCATCACCGCCGGGCCGGAATCGCCGCCCATCGCGTCGATCGCGATCCGGGGCGTTTCGCTCACCCGCCTGGTCTCCCGCTGATTGCCCCGAGGCGTCTTACGCCTCGGTCTTCTGCACGACTTCGCGCCCGTTATAATGGCCGCAGCTGGCGCAGACATTGTGCGGAAGCTTGAGCTCGCCGCAATTCGGGCATTCCTGATACTGGGTGGCGGTCAGCGCGTCGTGGCTGCGCCGCATGTTACGCCGCGAGGGCGAGGTCTTTCTCTTGGGGACGGCCATTGCGCACCTGTTCCAGTTCGTCTTGAAAATAGATGTGGCGATCGCGGGCCGCTGGATCAACGGCCCGTGGGGCCGCTGGCCTCGCGGCCTTGCTGCTCTCGCATGAAGGCGCCGCCTATAGCGATTTCACGCGCCGTTGCAAGCGAAGCCCGCGCGTGCCAAGCGCGAACAGGAAGGGACCCTGAAGATGATCCTGCCGATCACGCTCACCATCGCCGGCGCCGCGGCGATCCTCAACCTCTGGCTCTCGCTCCGCGTCGGCCTGCTGAGACACCGGCTCAAGATCAGCATCGGCGACGGCGGCGACGAGCGCGTCGCCCGGCGGATGCGGGCGCACGCGAATTTCGCGGAGAACATGCCGATCATGCTCATCCTGGTCGGTTTCGTCGAACTCGCGACAGGCGGCGGCCTGTGGTTGTGGGGGGCGGGGATCGTGTTCATTTTCGCCCGGATTCTCCACGCCTTCGGCATGGATCGCCAAGGCGCCAATGCCCTGCGCGGCATCGGCATCCTTTTGACGCTCCTGACCCAGCTTGCGCTCGGCATCTGGGCGATCCTGATCGCCTATCAGAGCCCGGCGCTGCACGCGTCCACCCACCCCCGCGGGCAGGAGATTTCGATCGGCCGCTAGGCCCGCGCCAGGACCCGATCGGCGACGAACGGATTGGACTGGCGCTCGCGGCCAAAGCTGCTCATCGGGCCGTGGCCGGGGACGAAGGCGGTGTCGTCGCCAAGCGGCCAGAGCCGACCGGTGATCGCGTCGATCAGGTCCTGGTGATTGCCCATCGGGAAATCGGTGCGGCCGATCGATCCCTGGAACAGCACGTCGCCGACGATGGCGAGCTTCGAGTCCGGATGGTGGAAGACGACGTGGCCCGGCGTGTGGCCCGGGCAGTGATAGACGTCGAAGACGAGCGCGCCGACCGTCACCTGGTCGCCGTTCACCAGCCAGCGATCGGGCTCGAACGGCTTGCCGGTGATTCCGTAACTGCGTCCGTCATCCTCCAGCCGCGCGATCCAGAACCGGTCCGCCTCGTGCGGCCCCTCGATCGGAACGCCAAGCTCGTCGGCCAGGATCTTCGCCGATCCGCAATGGTCGATATGGCCATGGGTGACGAGGATCTTCTCGATCGTGACGCCATGCTGCGCCGCCGCCGCCTTCAGCCGCGGCAGGTCGCCTCCGGGATCCGTGAAGGCGCCACGCATCGTGGCGGTGCACCAGATCAGGCAGCAATTCTGCTGCAACGGAGTCACCGGGATGATGGCGGCCTGGAGGGGCGGGGTCGTCATGCACCGCGACATGGCGCGCCGGCGCCCGGGATACAAGCGCCCGGCGATCATGCTACGCAGGCGCGATGAAGCCCTCGCCGATCCTCGTCGCCTTGTGCCTGCTCGGGGGCTGCGCGATGGCGTTCGAGGGCGGTGGCCTGCTGCCGGCCCGCTTCGCGCCCCCGCCGAGCGTTGCCGAGGACCGGCTCGACGCCCCCTATGTGCCGACGCCCGAGCCCGTGGTCGAAGCGATGCTCGATCTCGCCGGCGTTGGCCCGGACGATTATCTCATCGATCTCGGCTCCGGCGACGGGCGGATTCCCATCGCCGCGGGCCGCCGCGGGGCCCGCGCGCTCGGTGTCGATATCGATCCCGAGCGGATCGCCCAGGCGAATCTTGCCGCCCAATTGGCCGGAGTCGAAGGCCGCGTGTCCTTCCGCCGGCAGGACATGTTCGAAACGTCGATCGCCGATGCGAGCGTGGTCGCGATGTACCTTCTGCCGGATATCAACCTGCGCCTTCGCCCCCGCCTGCTGACCGAGCTCAGGCCGGGGACGCGGGTGGTGACCCACGCCTTCACGATGGGCGATTGGGCGCCCGACCAGCGCCGCGTGATCGGCGAGCGCAACATCTACCTGTGGATCGTGCCCGCCGTGGTCGAGGGGCGCTGGGAACTGACCGAGGGCAACGGACCGCCGGCGACGCTCGTCCTTGAACAGCATTTCCAGACGGTCGGCGGAACGCTGGCCGGCGCGGGCGGCGTCGCCTCGATTCGCGAGGCGCGGCTTCGTGGCTCGGACTTCAGCTTCACCGTCGATACCGCGTCCGGGCCGCGAACCTATCGCGGCATCGTCTCCGACGATTCGATCGTTCCCGAGTCGGGTCGGGCCTGGCGCGCGCGCCGCGTCGGTTAATCGAAGACGCCTTCGATCCGGACGGCCGCCTGGCGCTTCGCGACGCCGGCGATGATCCACGCGAGCGCGAGGGCGGCGCCCATCGACAGCAGGTCCGCTCCCGCAGCGACCGTCTCGCCGACGCGAACGGCCTCGGCATCGGGCTCGGAGGTCAGGCGGAATGCCACGATCTCCGCGACGTTCGACGCGATCCACAAGGTCCACCAGACCGGGAGCATGATCGGCTGCGGGACAAGCTGCCAATCTCTCGGATTGGTGCTCGCCTTCCACAGCTCGCGCATCGCGAGAAAGGGCATGACGAGATTGCCGAGGGGAATGAAAAACCAGCCGACCGCCAGGCCCGGGCTCACCATCATCTCGGTCGCGCCAAGCGCGCGCACGTTCCTCTGCGCGCGGTTGATCCAGGTCAGCACCGATGCCGCGCAGGCAAGGAAGATCACCAGCCGGGCCACAGCAGCGAGGATCACCGACGAGTCGTCGAGAGAGGACTCCCGCTCCAGTCCCAGCGCGACCGAGGCGGCCGCGAACGCCGCCCAGATGCACAACATGATCCGCGCGGCGCGGCCGGACGGGGGCCCGTTCCCCGGACTCACGCTTGCGCCGCGATCGTGGTTCCACCCGGCCGGTAGGCGTTGTCCGCCTCGAACTGGGCCGTCGCCTCTGCGCGGGTCTTGCGCGTCAGGATGTAGCCGACGATCCCGAGGATCATCACGCCGAGCCCGAGAAGGGAGATTCCCCCATAGACGAGGATCGCGACCGCGACGAGGGCGAAGCCCAGGATCGCGAGGATCAGCAGCGCCTTCTCGTTGTTGCGCGGATAGCCGAAGACGCAATTGCCCTGGCTGTCGCGAATGCCGTGCAGGCCGCGATGATCGAAGGCGGTGAAGAGGTAGAATCGCCCGCTCGTGCCGGGGACCAGCGCCGCGCCGACGTCGCCGTCGACGATCGACTTGGCAATCGATTTCTCGCTGCCGTCGGCGAGGCGGAATTTCAGCCGGTCGTAGATGCGGATCTTGCCGACGGCGCGCCGGAGCACCGCCTCCTCGAGCGTGCCGTCGATCGTTGAGACGCCCATGCCGTCCTCCCCCGTTGGAACGACGGCATTGCTCATCGCAAAAGCCGGAGAGTCAAGCCGGCGGCGACGAACTCAACATTCCACCACGTTGACCGCGAGGCCGCCGAGGCTCGTCTCCTTGTAGCGCTCGTTCATGTCGAGCCCGGTCTTGCGCATCGTCTCGATCACCTGGTCGAGGCTGACGCGGTGGGAGCCGTCGCCGATCAGGGCGAGTCGCGAGGCTTCGATCGCCTTGACCGCGCCGACGGCGTTGCGTTCGATGCACGGCACCTGGACAAGCCCGCCGACCGGATCGCAGGTGAGGCCGAGATTGTGCTCCATGCCGATCTCGGCCGCATTCTCGACCTGGCCCGGTGAACCGCCGAGCGCCGCCGTCAGCCCTGCCGCCGCCATCGAGCAGGCGACGCCGACCTCGCCCTGGCAGCCGACCTCGGCGCCGGAGATGGAGGCATTTTCCTTGAACAAGGAGCCGATCGCCGCGGCGGTGAGCAGGAAGGTCCGCACGCCCTCGGCGCAAGCGCGCGGCGTGAACCGCTGGTAATAACGAAGCACCGCGGGAACGATGCCGGCCGCGCCGTTGGTCGGCGCCGTCACGACCTTGCCGCCGGCCGCATTCTCCTCATTGACCGCAAGCGCCCACAAATTGACCCAGTCTATCACGGTGAGCGGGTCCTGGAGCGCGCGCTCGGCCCGATCGAGCAGCGTGCGGTGGAGCGCCGGGGCGCGGCGCTTTACCGCGAGCCCGCCCGGCAGGACGCCGCCCTGGCTCATGCCGCGATCGATGCAGGCGGACATGGCGGCCGCGATCGCGTCCAGCTTCGCGTCGATCTCGGCGTCCGAGAGGGTCGCGCGCTCGTTGATTCGGGCGATGTCCGCGAAATCGAGCCCCTCGCGCGCGGAGATGGCGAGCAGCTCGGCCCCCGAGCTGAAGCGGTAGGGCACGTCCCACGCACCGTCGGGCGGTGCGTTGCGTGCGACCGTCGCCTCGTCGACCACCGCGCCGCCGCCGACCGAATAATAGATGCCCGCCTCGCGCGATCCGTCCGCCAGCTCCGCGGTGAATCGCATGCCGTTGGAATGATGGGGCAGCTTCTCGCGCTGATGAAACAGGAGATCGCGGCTCTCGACGAAGCCGATCTCATGCGTCCCGCCGAGCCTGAGCCTGGCCGACGCGCGGATCCGCTCGACCTTGGCATCGGCGGCGTCGGGATCGATCGACTCCGGCCGCTCACCGGCAAGGCCGAGCAGGATCGCGCGATCGGTGGCATGGCCCTTCCCGGTCAGCGCGAGCGAGCCGTAGAGATCGACCTGGACCCGCTCGGTCGCGGCCAGCAGATTGCGTTCGGCAAGGCCCTCGACAAAGCGGCACGCGGCCGTCATCGGACCCATCGTGTGCGAACTGGACGGACCGACGCCGATCTTGAACAGATCGAAGACGCTGCAAACCAAGACACCTCTCCCGGTGCGGCGGCATGGACCGGCGCGCGGCCGATGACAAGCGTGCCGTTCGTGCTGCTCGACGATGCCCGGCGCGGCGGCCGCGCGCTCTTGTTCAAACAGCCGCGGGAGGTTGTCGAAACGCGCGATTTCGCGGACGTGCGCGCCTGCCTCGCGCGGCTTCGCGGCCGGGAAGCGGCCGGCTTTCTCTCCTACGAGGCGGGCCATGCGCTGGAGGACAGGCTCGCGCCGCTGCGCGCCGCGCCGGCAGCGGGCGATCCGCCGCTGCTGTGGTTCGGCCTGTTCGATCGGGTCGAGGAAATCGACGCGCGCGGCTGGCTGCCCAATCCGGAGGGCGGCTGGTGCGGGCGGGCGCGGCCACTGGTCGATCGCATCGATTACGAAGCCTGGGTGGCGCGCGCGCTCGATCATATCCGCGACGGCGACATCTACCAGGCGAACCTGACCTTCCAGGCCGAGGTCCGCACGGCCGGCCATCCGCTCGCCGTCTATGCGGCGCTCAGGCGGCGCCAGTCGGCCGGCCATGGCGCCGTGGTCTTCACCGGCGCGCACTGGATATTGTCGCTTTCGCCGGAGCTGTTCTTCGCCGTCGAGGGCAGCCGGGTCACGACCCGGCCGATGAAGGGCACGGCGCCGCCCGGGACCGATCCGGAGGCGCTTCGCGACGATCCCAAGCAGCGCGCCGAGAATCTGATGATCGTCGATCTGCTCCGCAACGATCTCTCGCGGGTCGCGCGCACGGGTAGCGTCGCGGTGCCCCGCCTGTTCGAGGTGGAGCCATATCCGACGGTGCTGCAGCTCACCTCGACGGTCACCGCCGATCTCGACGAGGGCAGGGACGCGATCGATCTGCTCCAGGCGATCTTTCCGTGCGGATCGATCACGGGCGCACCAAAAATCCGCGCGATGGAAATCATCCACGATCTCGAAACCGGGCCGCGCGGCGTGTATTGCGGCGCGATCGGGAGGGTTGCGCCAACGGGCGAAGCGGCGTTCAACGTCGCGATCCGGACGCTGACGATGACGCCGGGCGCGAACCGGGCGCGCATCGGTCTTGGCGCCGGCATCGTCATCGACAGCCGTCCGGCCGATGAATGGCGGGAATGTTTGGGCAAAGGGGATTTCTTGGAAGACCGCAGGCCATTCGATCTGATCGAGACGATGCGGTTCGATCCGCATGAGGGCCTCGCCGAGATCGATCGCCACCTGGCCCGGATGAAGGCGAGCGCGGAGGCGCTCGATTTCGCTTTCGACCGGCACGAGGCGCGCAACGAGCTTCAGGCGGCGACCTTTCGCGCCGGGCCGAGCAAGGTGCGCCTGCGCCTGTCGCGAAGCGGCGCGATGGCGGTCGAGGTTCGCCCGCTCGGCCCGCCGCCTGATGGGCCGGTCGCGGTCCGGCTGGCCGCGCGGTCGCTGAGGGCCGACGACTTCCGCCTCGCCCACAAGACCAGCGACCGTTCCTTCTACGACGATGCGCGAGCCGCATCGGGCGCGTTCGAGTTGCTGTTCACCGACGCCGAGGGCTTCCTGACGGAAGGCAGCTTCACCAACCTCTTCGTGGCGAAAGGGGACAAGCTCGCGACGCCGCCGTTGTCGCGCGGTCTCCTGCCGGGCCTGCTGCGCGCCCGCCTGATCGACGAAGGCGAGGCGGCGGAGGCGGATCTGCGGGCCGAGGATCTCGCCGGCGGATTTTGGATCGGAAATTCGGTGCGCGGCCTGATCCGCGCCCGGCTCGTCTAGGCTGCGAGAGGGAAGCGGAGCAGCCGGCCGGCGATCGGCACCAGCGCTTCTCCCGGCCCGCCGAGGGCGCGGCCGATCTCGGGATGCCGTGCGTCGAGCCCGCCGGTCAACGCGCCGAAGGCAGGCAGGATCAGCTTGCGGCCGGTGGCGACGAAGCAGCGCCGCGATACGAGCCGGCCGCGCCGCGCGACGCGCAGCTTCGGGTGGAAATGGCCGGAAAGTTCGGGCCTGGTCTCGCGCGGGTCGGCCTCGTGGCGCAGGACCAGGCCGTCGACCACCGCCTCTTCCATCAGCCGCCCGCCGCACGGATCGGCGACGACCGGGTCGTGGTTGCCGGTGATCCAGGTCCAGGCGGTGCGCGACGTGAGCCCGAGCAGCAGGGCGCGGGCCTCATCGGAAAGGCGCTCGCAGCCGTCCCGGTCGTGGAAGCTGTCGCCAAGGCACCAGATTTCGCGCGCGTCGGTGACCGCCGCGAGCGCGGAAAGATCGTGCAGCGTCGCCAGCGAATCATAAGGCGGCAGCATCTGGCCGCCGGCGGCGAACCAGCTCGCCTTTTCGAGATGGAGATCGGCGACGAGCAGCGCCCGGCGCGCCGGCCAGTGAAGCGCGCCCTGCGGCAGGGCCGTCAATTGATGTCCACAGAACGAAAAGGGAACCATAAGCCCGCTATAGCGCGGGCGGCGACGGGTTCAATCGCTCAACGCGCGGCGTGCGACGAAGCGACGGGCGACGGAGCCGCAGCCGGCGCGGCCTCGGCCTGGTGGGTCACCAGGAACAGGAGACCGCCGAAGACAAAGCCCTGGCCGACAAGCGCGAACGGGTTCTGCATTTTCTTCCACAGCTTCATGGCAGGTCTCTTGTCTTGTCTTCCTTGTCGAGACCGGCGCCGCCGGGAACGAGGCCCGTGGCGCCGGTTCGGGCGTGATGCCCCGCCGGCGATGGATCGCGCCTGAATCGCGCATTCATCGCCGGGCAAGGCGTCCGGCGCCGCGACGGGCGGCGCCGGGTTCTTCAATCGCGGTCAGGCGGCCTTCGCCTCCTCGCGCGTCTTTTCCACCGGCACGGAGGCCAGCTCCTGAGTCTGGCCGCCAATCGCGATCTTGCGAGGCTTCATCGCCTCGGGCACCTCGCGCACGAGATCGATGGCGAGCAGCCCGTCGGCAAGGTCGGCGCCGGTCACGCGCACGAAATCGGCGAGCTCGAAGCGCCGCTCGAACGCGCGGGTGGCGATGCCGACGTGCAGGAAATTGCCGTCACGGTTGCGGCTCTCCGCCTTGCGGCCGGCGATGACCAGCATGTTCTGCTGCGCGGTGATCTCGAGTTCGTCGGGCTTGAAGCCGGCGACCGCGAGCGTGATCCGGTAGCTGTCGTCGCCAAGCTTCTCGATATCGAAGGGCGGGAAGTTGTCCTGCTCGGCGCGGTTCGCATTTTCGAGGAAGTCGAACAGCCGGTCGAAGCCGACGGTCGCGCGACGATAGGGGGATAGATCAAAGCCTCTCATCATGTCCTCCATTGAGCAACATCTTGCGGGGCCGCCATGGCCTCGCGGCGCACAGGCCGAAGACGAAAGGTCCTTCAGCGCAACTGATCTAGGAAAAGCCTGCGGGGCTTCAAGACCCGGCGGTCAGCCGCGCGCGGCGCCGATCAGCGTGCCGACGAGGGCCGCGAGATCGGCGACGCCGAACGGCTTGCGAAGCACGGGGACATCGGGGCCGAGCGCAGCTTCGAGCTGCCCCGTCTCCGCATAGCCCGTGACGAACGCCATCGGCAGGCCGCGCCGGCGCTGGCGAAGCTCGCGGGCGAGCTCGGCACCATTCATGCCCGGCATGGTGAAGTCGATCAGGGCAAGCTCGGGATCGGCCTTGTCGAGCCGCGCGAGAGCCTCCGCGCCATCGGCGCAGGCGGCGACCTCATGCCCGAAGCCCTTCAGCGTCTCGGCGACAAAGGTCCGCACGTCGGCATCGTCGTCGACCACCAGGATCCGCGCCCTCGGCGGCGCGGGGCGCGCCGGCCCACGCCCGCCGGCCACGTCCTCGGCCGCGCCCTCGGCCGGAGGCGCCGCATCGGGGAGCAGGATATGCACGCGCGTGCCCTCACCCTCCGCGCTTTCGATCCGCACCGTCCCGCCGGACTGGCGGGCGATGCCATAGACCTGGGCGAGACCCAGCCCGGTGCCCTTGCCGAACGGCTTGGTCGAAAAGAACGGCTCGGTCGCTCGCGCCAGGATGTCCGGCGCCATGCCCATGCCGGTGTCGGCGACGGTGATTCGCACATAATCGCCCTCGGCGAGATCGGGGGCCCCGGCATGGGGCTCGCGGGCGGTGGAGATCGTGAGGGTGCCGCCGTCCGGCATGGCATCGCGCGCGTTGATCGCAAGGTTCAGGATCGCGTTTTCGAGCTGGTTTTCGTCGCAAAGCGCATAGACGCCCGGCGCCCCCATCTCGGTCATGATCCGGATGCCGCTCCCGATCGTGTGGCTCAGAATGTCCGAAAGATTGGCGATCACCTGCTCGACCGGAACCGGCGCCATGCGAAGCCGCTGGATCCTGGAAAAGGCGAGGAGCTGCGTGGCGAGCTTGGCGCCGCGGCGGCTCGATTCGAGCGCGGCATCGGCGAGCCGCTTGAGCCGAGGCTCGCTGACCGCGCCGGCGATGAGCTCGAGGCCGCCGATCACCGGCGTCAGCAGATTGTTGAAATCATGCGCGATCCCGCCGGTGAGACGGCCGACCGCTTCCATCTTCTGGGCCTGCCGCAGCGCCTCTTCGGCCCGCTCGCGCTCGGCGACTTCGGCGCGCAGTCGTTCGAGCGCGGCGGAAAGATCGGCGGTGCGCCCTTCCACGCGCCGCTCGAGCATTTCGTTGACCTCGCGCAGCGCCTCGTTGCCGAGCTTCCATTCGGTGATATCGTGGGCGACGCCGATGAAGCCGATATGCTCGCCATGTGCGCCCCAGCGCGGCTGCGAGATCGAGCGCAGCCAGCGCCATTCGCCATCGCCACGCCGGAACCGCGCCTCCAGCGTGAACGGCTGGAGCGAACTTTCGCCGGCCAGCGATTCGGCGCGGATCCGTTCCGCATCGTCCGGATGGATGATGTGGCGCCAGTCGAAATCGACCGCTTCCTCATAGGTGATGCCGAGGAACTCGACATAGGCGCGGTTGACGAAGCCGCGCTTGCGATCGAGCTTCGTCACCCAGATCGGCACCGGCGCCGAATCGGCGATCAGGCGGAACCGCTCCTCACTCTCGCGCAGCCGCCCCTCGGCGTCCGCGTTGCGGCTGATCGATACGACCGTACCGAACAGGCCGACGATCCGGCCGTCCTCACCGAGGACCGGATTGTAGGAATAAGTGAGCCAGATCGTCTCGCCTTCGCCGTGGCGGGTCAGGTGGCGCGGCTCGGCTTCGAAATAGAGTGTCTCGCCGGCCATCGCGCGCTCGGCATTCGGTTTGATCCGGTCCCACGCATCCGCCCAGACCTCGCGCGCTGGACGGCCGAGCGCCGGATTGCGATCGCCGAGCAGGTCGCCATAGGCGTCGTTGAACACCATCAGCAGATCGGGGCCCCAGGCGAGGAACATCGGAAGCGTCGAGCCGAGCACCATCGATGCGGCGGTTTTCAACGATTGCGGCCAGGATTCGGGCGGCCCTAGCGGGGTCGATGCCCAGTCATGGCTCCGGGCGGCGGCTGCGGCAGGCGCGCCCGGGAAAATGGCTGGGCCCGCGCGATCGGGCCGGGACGCGATACGATCCATGTTGGAAACGCAACTCCTGACCGGGCCAAACTAGCCCCGCGCGCGCCTTGTGGAAAGATCAGCCGCCCGTTGCCGCCGCCTGGGCCTGGCCCAGCACCCGCAGCAGGTTGCCGCCCATGATCTTGGCGATGTCGGCATCGGGGATGCCGGCGCGGCGCAGCGCGGCGGTGACGCGGGGCAGCGCCGTGACATCGCGCATTCCGATCACGCCGCCGCCGCCGTCCCAGTCGCAGCCCATGCCGACATGGTCCGCACCCATCACCTCGATCGCGTGGAGCATCGCGCGCATGTAGGTGTCGAAATCGGCCTCGTGCTGCGGCGCGCGCGCGTCGAGCGCGGCTTCATCGGAGAGCAGGCGCTGGCGCTCGTCCTCGCTGAGCGTCGCCCAGCGGCGATGCCGGTCCTCGATCGCGGCACGCTCGGGCGAATGATCCATCGGCGCCAGATAGACGCTGTTGATGAACATCACTCCGCCCGCCGCGGCGAGCCGGCGCATCCGCGCATCGTCGAGATTGCGGGGATGATCGAAGATCGCGCGCGGGCTGGAATGCGACAGGATGATCGGCGCGCGTGAAAGCTGGAGCACCTGATCGAACACGTCGTCCGACGAGTGGCTGAGATCGATCAGGATGCCGAGCCGGTTCATCTCGGCCACCCATTGCCGGCCGAGCGGCGACAGGCCGTGCCAGCGCGGCGAATCGGTGGCGCTGTCGGCCAGCTGGTTGTTCCTGAAATGGACCGGCGATGCCAGCCGCAGGCCGAGCCGATGGAAGGTCGCGAGCAGCGAAAGATCCTCGCCCAGCGGCCAGCCATTCTCCATGCTCATGAAGCCGAAGCGCTTGCCCTCGCGCACCAGCCGCCGGGCATCGTCCGGCGTCAGCGCAAGCCCGATCCGGTCGCGATTCTCGGCCAGGACGCGGCGGATCGCCGTCGCGCGGACAAGCGCGGCATCGCGCGCCTCGCGATAGCCTTCCGGCGTGAGCGCGCCCTGCGGCGTGTAGATGGCGAAGAAGCCGCCATCCATGCCGCCCTCCTCCATGCGGGGCAGATCGATCTGGCTGCGATCCCATTCCCAGCGGTGGCGCGCGCCGAAATCCCAGCTTCCGTCATCCCAGCGCTCGGGAATGTCGAGATGGGTGTCGAGGACGGTGAGGCTTTCATGGAAGGCGCGGTCGGCCGGGGACACGTCGTCGCGTGGCTGCTGCGCCGAGGCCGGCAGCGCGAGGAGGAGCGGCAGGAGGGCGAAGCCGAGAAGGCGCATGGCGGAAGCTCCCTGTTGAGCGCGCCACCAAAGCGGCGCGCCAGCCGGGGGTCAACCCGCGTCGTCGCGCCCCACGAAGGCCTCCAGCCCGCGGCGAAGCGCTTCGGCCGATTGGCTGCGCGCGAGATTTTCCGCCTCGGCCCGAAGATCGCCGATGCTGCCGAGATCGGTGCCGCAATCGTTGCAGGTGAGCCGCGCGTCGGCGCCGTCGCCAAGGCTGTAATTGGCGCTGCCGCACAGGTCGCAATGGATTTCGAGGCTGATGTCCATTGCGGCTCCTATTCCACCCGCATCGCTTCGGCGGCAAGCGCCTCCGCCTCCACGAGCAATTCGTCCTCGGCCGCGCCCGCGGCGATCATCTCGCGCCCGATCATGATCAGGACGGGAACCGCCATCGGCGTGATCCGGTCCAGATCGACATGCCGCATCGTGCCCTGCGCGCGATCGAGCAGGGAGGCAAGGCGGGCGACATCGGTGAGCCGGGTCTTGGCGTCCTCCCAGGCGGCGCGGAGGAGCAGGTGATCGGGCTCGTAACGGCGCAGGACATCGTAGATGAGATCGGTCGAGAAAGTGACCTGCCGCGCCGACTTGCGCTGGCCCAGGTGGGCGCGCTCGACGAGGCCGCCGATCACCGCGACATCGTGGAAGGCGCGCTTCAGCAGGTTCGAGCCCTGCACCCACTGGACGAACTCGTCCTCCAGCAGGTCCGGGCTGAACAGGCTGGCGGGATCGGCGATCGGCTCCAGCCCATAGCAGGCGAGCGCATAATCGTTGGCGACGAAGCCCAATGGCTTCAGCCCCTGCGCCTCCATCCGCCGGGTGATCAGCATGCCAAGCGACTGGTGCGCGTTCCAGCCTTCGAAGCTGTAGGCGACCATGTAGTGGCGCTGCTCGTGCGGGAAGGTCTCGACCAGCAGCTGACCCGGCTCGGGCAGGATCGAGCGCTGCGCCTGCATCTCCAGCCATTCGCGCACATCGTCGGGGAAGCGCGTCCATTCGCGTGGATTTGCGAGGAATTTGCGGACGCGGTCGGCGAGGCGCGTGGTCATGGCGAGGCGGGTGCCGACATAAGTGGGGATTCGCGCGGGCCGGGTGGTGGCGCGCACCGTGATCTCGGTTCCCTGCATCCGCTCGACCTCGAGGCTGAGGCCGGCGAAGAAGAAGGTGTCGCCGACGCTGAGCGTCGAGGCGAAATAATCCTCGACCGTGCCGAGCCTGCGGCCGTTGCGGAAGCGCACGTCGAGCACCGGCGCATCGACGATGATCCCGGCATTCTGGCGGTGCTGGCGGATGAAGCGGGGATGGCTGACGCGCCACAGGCCGTCCGGGCCGCGGGCCAGCCGCTTGAACCGATCATAGGCGCGAAGCGCGTAGCCGCCGCTTTCGATATAGGCGAGGACGCGCGCGAAGGTCTCGGCGGTGAGGCCCGCATAAGGCGCGGCGCCGCGCACCTCTTCGAGCAGCGCCTCCTCGCGAAACGGGCCGGCGCAGGCGCAGGCCATGACATGCTGGGCAAGGACGTCGAGCGCACCGGGGCGGAAGGATTCGGCGTCGAGCTCGCCTTCCCCGATCGCGTCGAGCGCCGCGCGCGCCTCCAGATATTCGAAGCGGTTGCCGGGAACGAGGATCGCCTCCGAAGGCTCGTCCATCCGGTGATTGGCGCGGCCGATGCGCTGGATGAGCCGCGAGGCGCCCTTGGGCGCGCCCATCTGGATGACGAGATCGACATCGCCCCAATCGACGCCGAGATCGAGGCTGGCGGTGCAGACGAGCGCGCGCAGCCGGCCCGCCGCCATCGCCGATTCGACCTTGCGTCGCGCCTCGACCGCGAGGCTGCCATGGTGGATGCCGATCGGGAGCGCCTGTTCGTTCGCCGACCACAATTCCTGGAAGATGAGCTCGGCGAGTCCGCGCGTGTTGCAGAAGACGAGCGTCGTGCGGTGCGCCTCGATCTGCTTCATCACCTGGGCGGCGGCCCATTTGCCGCTATGGCCGGACCAGGGGACGCGGGCGTCCTCGGGAAGCATGATGCGGATGTCCGGCTCGGCGCCGGGGTCGCCCTCGACGATCTCGACGCTCTCGGCGTCGCCATGCGCCGCAAGCCAGCCTTGATAGGCTTCGGGATCGGCGACCGTCGCGGAAAGGCCGACCCGGCGCAGCTTCGGCGCGATCCGCTGGAGCCTGGACAAGGCGAGGGACAGCAGGTCGCCGCGCTTCGTCGAGGCGAAGGCGTGGATTTCGTCGATGACGACGGTGCTCAGCCCTTCGAACAGCCGCGGCGCGTCCTCGTGGCTCAGGAGCAGGCTGAGCGATTCGGGCGTGGTCAGCAGCATCTGCGGCGGCCGCGCGCGCTGGCGCGCCTTGCGCTCGGCCGGCGTGTCGCCGGTGCGCGTCTCGACCCGGATCGGCAGGCCCATCTCGCCGATCGGATCGATGAGGTTGCGCTGGACGTCGACCGCCAGCGCCTTCAGCGGCGAGACGTAGAGCGTGTGGAGGCCGTCGACGGGCTTCTCGATCAGCTCGATCAGGCTCGGCAGGAACCCCGCCATCGTCTTGCCGGCGCCGGTGGGCGCGATGAGCAGCGCGCTGCGCCCCGCCCGCGCGGCGGCGAGCATTTCCAGCTGATGCCGGCGTGGGCTCCAGCCCTTCGCCGCAAACCAGGAGGAGAGAATCGAGGGGAGCTCTTTCGTCATGGCCCCTCCCTTTCGAGGGAGGGGTTGGGGCGGGCGCGCGCGTCCGCGCGCCCATAAGACTCCGGCGCCTCTGAAGCGAACCGGCGGCATCGAGCCGCCGCTCCGCTCACCCACCCCCAGCCCCTCGCTCGAAAGGGAGGGGAGGATTCGGGGGACTCGGTT
This sequence comes from Sphingosinicella ginsenosidimutans, assembly GCF_007995055.1. NCBI lineage: Bacteria > Pseudomonadati > Pseudomonadota > Alphaproteobacteria > Sphingomonadales > Sphingomicrobiaceae > Allosphingosinicella > Allosphingosinicella ginsenosidimutans. The sequence continues at coordinate 1,548,512 of NZ_VOQQ01000001.1, forward strand.
TCGCGGTTCATCGCCTCCATATAGGCGTCATGCCCCGTCTCGGCTCATGGATCGATCCCCGCCCGGAAGGCATCTACGTGAAACCGGCCGACGCCTGGATCGATCCCTCGCAGCCCAAGCCCCGCGCGCTCGTCACCCACGGCCATGCCGATCATGCCCGCGGCGGCCATGGATCGGTGTGGGCGACGCCGGAAACCCTGGCGATCATGGACTGCCGCTATGGGCCGCAGCCGGGCAACGCCGTGGCTTATGGCGAGCCGATGCGGCTTGGCGAGGTGGACGTGACCTTCGTGCCGGCGGGCCATGTTCTCGGCTCCGCGCAGATCGTGCTGGAGCACAGGGGGGAGCGGATCGTCGTCTCGGGCGACTACAAGCGCCGCGCCGATCCCACCTGCGCGCCGTTCGAGCCGGTGCCGTGCGACGTCTTCGTGACCGAGGCGACCTTCGGCCTGCCGGTCTTCCACCACCCGCCCGTGGCCGGCGAGATCGATCGCCTGCTCCAGCGGCTCCACGACAATCCCGATCGCTGCGTCCTGGTCGGCGCCTATGCGCTCGGCAAGGCGCAGCGGCTGATCACCGAGCTCAGAGGCCGGGGACATGAGGCGCCGATCTACATTCACGGCGCGCTGCAGAGGCTATGCGATCTCTATGCCGAACTCGGCGTCGGTCTCGGCGAGCTGCGCCCCGCAACGGGCGTTCCGAAGGAGGAGCTCAAGGGTCATATCGTCCTCGCCCCACCCGGCGCGCTTCGCGATCGCTGGTCGCGGCGGCTGCCCGATCCGATCACCGCCATGGCCTCCGGCTGGATGCGGATCCGCCAGCGCGCGCGCCAGCAGCTGGTCGAAATGCCGCTGATCGTCTCCGACCATGCCGATTGGGACGAGCTCACGCGGACGATCACCGAGCTCGCCCCGCGCGAAGTGTGGATCACCCACGGCCGCGAAGAGGCGCTGATGCACTGGTGCATGACCCGCCAGATCAAGGCCCGCGAACTGCACCTGGTGGGCTATGAGGACGAGGATGATTAGGCCGTCAGCCAGACCCCGAGCGCGAGCGCGGCGAGGCCGAGGGCGCCCCAGCGCAGCTGGCGTTCGAGCCGCTCGTCTTCCTTCCTGGCCAGCGCATAGGTGCTGAGCGGCATCAGCACCATGAGCAGGCCGAGCGCGACGGCGAGCCCCGCCAGCGGTCCGCCGAGCACGCCGCCCGTCAGCGCCAGCAGGGCCCAGGCCCCGCAGAACAGCAACGCTTCGACGTGGAGGCGCGGCATCAATGCCCCGCCTGCGGCCCGCGCTGGACGCCGGACAAAGCGAGCTGCTCGTCGATCTGGGCGACCAGGCGGTCGAGGCCGGCCTGGTCCTTCGCCTCGGCGCGGGCGACCAGCACGTCCTGGGTGTTCGACGCGCGCAGCAGCCACCAGCCGTCGCCGGTGTTGACGCGGGCGCCGTCGGTGCGGTCCACCTCGGCCCCGTCGGCGGCGAGCCGGCCCAGCACTTCCTCGACCACCGCGAACTTGCGGCTCTCGTCGACCTGGAAGCGCAGCTCCGGCGTGTTGACGACGGCCGGCATCGCATCCTTGAGCGCGGTCAGCGAGCCGCCGAGCGCCGTCACCGCGCGGATCAGGCGGACGGCGGCATAGAGCGCGTCGTCATAGCCATAATAATCGTGGGCGAAGAAGATGTGGCCGCTCATCTCGCCGGCGAGCGGCGCGTTGGTTTCCTTCATCTTCGATTTGATGAGGCTGTGCCCAGTCTTCCACATGCAGGGTTTGCCGCCGAGCGCCGCGACGCGATCGAACAGGGCCTGGCTCGCCTTGACGTCGGCGATGACCGTCGCGCCCGGCACGGCGCTCAGCACCGGCTCGGCGAGGATGGCGAGCAGCTGATCGCCCCAGACGACCCGGCCCTCGCCGTCCACCGCGCCGATCCGGTCGCCGTCGCCGTCGAAGGCGATGCCGAAATCGAGGCCCTTGTCGCGCACCAGCGCCTTGAGATCCGCGAGATTGGCCTCGTCGGTCGGGTCCGGGTGATGGTTGGGGAAGCGGCCGTCGACCTGGGTGTAGAGCAGGTGGTGCTCGCCGGGCAGCAAGGCGGTCAGCCGCTCGGTCGCGGGCCCGGCCGCGCCGTTGCCGGCATCCCAGCCGATCCGGTAGGCGGCGCCGTCGAACCCCTTGAGCAGGCGATCGACATAGCGGTCGAGAATGCTCTCCTCGGAAACGGTGCCTTCGCCCTCCTCCCAGTCGCCGGCGGCGGCCATCGCGCCCACCTTCTGGATGTCGGCGCCGAAAAAGGCGTTGCCGCCGAGCGTCATCTTGAAGCCGTTATAGTCGGCCGGATTGTGGCTGCCGGTGATCATGACGCCGCCGGCGACGTCGAGCTCGGCGGCGGCGAAATAGAGCATCGGCGTCGGCCCGAGGCCGACCTTCACCACATCCACGCCGCTTTCGGTGAGGCCGCGGACCAGCGCTGCCTCCATCAGCGGCGAGCTTTCGCGGCCGTCGCGGCCGACCGCGATGCGCGTACCGCCGGCGCGGCGCGCGAGCGTGCCGAAGCTGCGGCCGAGCGCATGGGCATCGTCCGGCCCGAGCGTCTTCCCGACGATCCCGCGAATGTCATATTCGCGCAGCGAGGTCGGGTGGAATTGATGCGGCATCAGTGTCTCCGTCTGAGTTCCGCGAGCAGCAGATCGCGCGCGGCATTGACCCTCTTGGCGAGCTCGGACGAGCCGCCGGCATCGGGATGAACGCGCTGGATGACCCGGCGATGCGCCGCCCGGACCTCGTTTTCGCTCGCCCCGGCGTCGATGCCCAGCAGCGTTCGGGCTTCGCCGGCCGACAAACGGGTCCGCCGGCCGAGCCACCAGAAATAGACTCCGGCGGCGAGGGCGACGATCAGGACCAGCTTGGCCATCAGGCGAAAGCGGTTTGTGGCGCCATCTGTGCTCCCGGCTCGGGCAGCGCGAGCGCGGCGATCATCTCGCGCAGTTCCTGGCGCGCGGCGATATGGCCAAGGCCGACCTGCGCCGCGCCGATCTGCTGCAGATCGAGAAGGGTAAGCCCCTTGGGAAACAGCTCGCGATAGATGACGCGTTCGCCAAGCCCGGGAATGATCCGGAAGCCGACGCGGCGCGACAATTCGCCGAGCGCAGCGCCGACGCGGCGCATGTTGCGCGCCTCGATATGCTGGGTGCGGTTCCTGAGGACCACCCAGTCGACGCTCGCGCCCTGGGTTTTCGCGCGCTGGGTGCGGCTGTTCCAGACCAGCTCGGCATAGAAGCTCGGCCGGCGCACCTTGTAGGTTTCGGCATCGACCTCGCCGATCAGGTCGAGATCGACGAAGCTGTCGTTGATCGGGGTGACCAGGGTATCGGCGGCGATCATCGCGGCGCGCGCATGGGGATCGTCGCGGCCAGGCGTGTCGACGACCAGGATGTCGACACCGGCGCCCATCCGCTCCATCGCCGATTCGATCGACTCTCCCTTGGCCGGATCGAACGTGTCGTGCGTTGGCATCGGCAGATCGACCCCGGCGCGCGCCATCGTCGCGGACCGATTGTCCAGATAGCGGCCCAAGGTGCGCTGCCGCGTGTCGAGATCGAGCGCGGCGACGCGGCGGCCCTCCGCGGCGAGCGCGACGGCGGTGTGGACGGCGGTCGTGGACTTGCCGGTCCCGCCTTTCTCATTGGCGAAGACGATAAGGTGCGGGCCATTGCCGGCCATGAAAACGGCGCTCCGAAAGGCTTGATCTTGAACGCGCCCCCGGTCAAGGAACCGCGCTCGTTTCCTCTATCGGAGCCCGACAGGCGGTGCAAATCATCCGTGAGATCGAGGCGCTGCGCGCCGCGGTGGCGGGCCTTCGCCGCGACGGCGGGCGGATCGCCTTCGTGCCGACGATGGGCGCGCTCCATGCCGGGCACATGGCGCTGGTCGCCGAGGCGAAGACGCGCGCGGACCATGTCGCCGTGTCGATCTTCGTCAATCCCAGGCAGTTCGGGCCGAGCGAGGATCTCGCCGCCTATCCGCGCCGGGAGGCCGGCGATGCGCGGATGCTGGAGGAGGCGGGGGTGGCGATCCTGTGGGCGCCCGACGTCGCGACCATGTATCCCGAAGGCTTCGCCACCAACGTGAGCGTGGCCGGGGTCAGCCAAGGGCTCGACGGAGCCGCCCGGCCGGGCCATTTCGACGGCGTCGCCACCGTCGTCGCCAAGCTCTTCAACCAGGTCGCGCCCGACATCGCCCTGTTCGGCGAGAAGGATTATCAGCAGCTCGCGGTGATCCGCCGCATGGTCCGCGATCTCGATGTCGGGGTCGAGATCGTCGGCGTCCCCACGCAGCGCGACGCCGACGGCCTCGCGCTCTCGTCGCGCAACGCCTATCTTTCGCCCGACGAGCGGCGTGCGGCGCGGGCGCTGCCTCGCGCGCTCGGCGAGGCGGCGCAGGCGATTCGCGACGGCGCCGCGGTCGACGAGGCGCTGGCGCGCGCGCGCGCGCGGCTCGAGGCGGCGGGCTTCGCACCGATCGATTATGTCGCCCTGCACGATGCCGAGACGCTCGCCCCGCTCGCTTCGCTCGATCGCCCGGCGCGCCTGCTTGCCGCCGCGCGGATCGGCACGACGCGGCTTATCGACAACCTTCCCGTCGCGCCCGCCTGAAAGGATGACCGCCCCGTTAACCATTTGTTGAGGCAGGCCGGCGCAGACAATCTCCCGGACACGCAGCTTTGGGGGCACCCGTAATGGCTCACAGTTCGAAGACCGCGGCCTTCCTGATCGAAAGCCGCATCGCCGACGCCGCGGCCGGGGACATGCGCGCCTTGTTCGATCTCGGCGTCGCTTATTCCACCGGTGCGGGCGGGACGATGATCGACCTGGTCGAGGCGCACAAATGGTTCAATCTCGCGGCGCTCAACGGCAGCCGCGAGGCGCAGGAATGCCGCGCCGACATTGCCGAGGAGATGACCGCGCGCGAAATCGCCGAGGCGCAGCGTCAGGCCCGCGCCTGGCTCGCCGATCTCGGCGGCGCCCGCCACGCGGCCTGACGCGCCGGGCCCAGGGCCCGTTCGACGACCATTCGAAGCCGCCCCCGGCGCTTCCGCGGCGAGGCTTGCCGCACAGGCCCGCGCCCCCGCAAGCTTTTCCCCGCGACTGTCCCCTTTGGACACACGCGATGCAGCCGGGCCGGGCCCGGCTCAGCCTGTCCGCTTTGGGCTTTTCCGCCTATCCTCATGGGATCAAATGATTTCTGGCAATTTTCCGCCGGACGCAGCTCATCGCATCTCACCAACCTGGGGGATACCGGAAGCGCGGGGCACCCTTTAACCCTTCCTTCACCAAGGGAGGGACGAGTCGAGAGGTTCCACTTCCCTGGCCAAGGCCGGCTGCGTCTTATGGAGACGGGCGCGTCGGTCGGGATTCACTCTCGAATTGGGGAAGAAACTCATGAAGAAGCTTCTGATTGCGGCGCTCGCGAGCTCCGCTTTTGCGACCACGCCTGCGTTCGCCGAATCGCAGGACACCTCGGTCGTCACGCTGCAGGGCACCGTCCCGCAGATCTGCACCGTCGTTCCCAACGCCGGCGTCGCCGGCAACAACGTCCCCGGCCTCGCCTACAGCGTGAGCGGCGACAATGTGAACGCCAGCTGGCAGTTCGTCGTGCCGAACCAGGACGATCCGACCCAGGCGACGATCGGCCAGACCAACCAGGCCTTCTTCAGCATCGCCTTCCGCACCTTCTGCAACGACAATTTCACCTGGACGACGACCGCCACCAACGGCACGATGCGTCACGGTGACGGCACGGCCCCGGCCGGCTTCGTCGGGGAGCTCGACTACGCCATCACGACGAAGCAGATCGGCGTTGGCGCGGCCGGCGCCCATAACGGTGTGAACCTCGCCGCCGGCGGGACCGACACCTACACCAGCGATGCGTTCAACGGCACGTCGCAGATCGACATCGGGGTCAGCCCGAGCACGACCCCGCCGGTCGCTGGCGCCTATCAGGAAACGCTGACGCTGACCTTCAAGGCGGATTCTTAAGTTTTGCATTCTAGGCCGGCGTCGTGAGGCGCCGGCCTATTCTTGTTTCGAGCGGATCCGATGATCGCCGGGCGACGCCTTGCCGCGTTGCCCGACACGTCATGTCGGGCGTCCGTTCCAGTTGCCAGGGGTGGGTCATGAGGGATCTTGCGAAACGGCTGATCCTCCTTTTCGGGTTGCTCGGCCTCGCCTGGGCCGGTCCCGCTTCGGCCAGCCTGCGGGTGGACCCGTTCGTGGTCTATATCATCCCGAACACGCCGAGCATGTCATCGGTGGTGCAGCTGACCAACGTCACCGACGTCCAGCTTCCGTTCGAGGTCACCGTGGTCAAGCGCACCGTGGTGGACGGGCGCGAGGTCGATGTTCCGGCCGACGACGATTTCGTGATCTTCCCGCCGCAGATGATCATCCGCGCGGGCGAGACGCAGACGCTGCGGATCCAGTGGATCGCCGACCACATTCCGACCCAGTCGGACTCCTATTATGTCTATGTCACCCAGGTGGCCGCGCAGGTCGATCCGAACGTCACCGGCGTGCGCGTGAACTACCAGTTCGGGATTTCGGTGCATGTCGTCCCGCCCGGGACCGAGCCGAATTTCGAGGTTGCCGCCGTCCGCCCGGCCACCAATGCGGAGGGCGTGCGCGGGTTCGAAATCGACGTCCGCAATACCGGCAATCGCTTCGGCCGCATGTCGGAGCACGAGATGAGCCTCGACGGCAGCCACAGCTGGGATCGCACCGCGCTCAAGAATGCGGTCGGCACGGGCTTTGTCCTTCCCGGCGAGCACAAGACGTTCTTCGTTCCGTTCGACGGTCCGGTGACGGCCTCGTCGACCGTCACGCTGGCCAACCGTGGTCCGGCCTGAGGCGCTTTTCGCCCGCCGCGCCTGGTTGGGTCTGGGATGCGCGGCGGCCGCGCTCGCCGTCGCCTCGCCGGCTGTCGCCCAGGATGGGGCGCAGCCGCCGGCGGCGTCCCGCCTGTTTCCGCTCACCGTCCCGGTTCTCGACATCGATCGGCCCGTCGGCACGATCTCGGCCCGCGTCTCCCAGACCGGCGATTATCGAATCCCGGTGGCCTCGCTCCTCCCGCTGCTGCAGCCGCTCTATTCGGTCTCCGAATTCAGCGTGGTCAGCGGCCGGCTTCAGGGGGTCCAGGAAATCGGGCCCGACGATGTCGCTCGCCTGCGCCTCCCGCTTCGGTTCGACGCGCAGCGGGTCGCCCTCGTCATCGCGGTTCCGGCGAATGCGCGGGGCAGCACCGATCTTGAACTGAGCTCGCTCGGACGCGCGCCGGAGCCGAGCGCCTCGCGGCAGAACCCTGCCGGGTTCAGCGGCTACCTCAACGTGAATTTCGGCTTCGTCGAGGATCCGACGCTCGGCATCGGCAAGACGCGCGGCACCTTCCTGCTGGAAAGCGGGCTGCGGCTCGGCGGCTTCGTCCTTGAAAATTCCGCGACCGTCGAGATCGGCGGCGCGCCCGACCGGACATTCAGCCGCCAGGCCACCCGGCTGACCTACGATATTCCAAGCGCCAACATCCGCCTCGCCGCCGGCGACCTGTTCACCCCGACCGTCGGCTTCCTCGGATCGGTGGACATGCTCGGAATCTCCGCGTTCCGGAACGTCACCGTTTTCGATCCATTCCAGAATTCGCGCCCGACAGGCCGGGGCTCGTTCATCCTTGCAGAGCCGTCGGACGTGAACATCTACGTCAACGGCGCGCTCATCCGGCAGGTCCGGCTGCAGCCGGGCAATTACAACCTGTCCAATTTCCCGCTCGTCTCGGGGGCGAACGACGTCCGGGTCGAGGTCCGCAACGATCGCGGCCAGGCCCAGACCTTCACCTTCTCGAGCTTCTTCGACGCCGACCTGCTGGCCCCGGGAATCGCGCAATGGGAGGTCGATGCCGGCGTCCAGGCGACCCGTTTCAACCAGCAGGTCAGCTATGATTTCGGCGATCTCGTCGTGGCCGGCTTCTATCGCCGCGGGGTCAGCGAGACGCTGACGCTCGGCGCCAATGCGCGCTACGTCAATCGCCAGGCCATCGTCGGCGCCGAGGCGGTGACGGCGACGCCGATCGCGAACATCTCCTTCGATCTGGCGGCGAGCCGGGGCAGCCGCCGCACAGGCGTCGCGGCCGCCGTCACGGTGCAGCCGCAACTCCCCGATTCCTGGCGCGGGCGCGGGCGCACGCTCGACGGCTTCGTCGAATATTCCTCGCGCAATTTCGGCGACAATGCGGTGACCGGCTTCGGCCAGGGATTCCGCGCCGGCATCCGGTACAGCGATGTGCTCATCGCCAACCGGCTCACCTTTTCGGCGAGTGCGGCCTACAGCCGCGTCTACGGCCCGGGCAATGACGGCTGGGACGCGTCGGTCAGCCTCGCCTACCGGTTCAACTATGATTTCATCCTGCGGGTGACGCCGGAATATCGCAACACCATCGCCGGCGAGTCGCCCTTCTCGGTCTTCGTGTCGCTGACCAAGCGGTTCGGGCGCACCAGCCGCGCCGATGCGAGCTACGATTCGCGCGACAACCGTTATCTCGCAGAATATGATTATCGCTCCCAATATGGCGGCATCGGGACGTTCGGGGCCAACCTGACGGTGAGCGGCGCGGACGGGCAGCAGAACCTCGCCGACGGCACGCTCGAATATATCGGCAACCGCTTCGAGGTTTCGGGCGGCTACGCCCAGGTGCTGAACGACGGCCGCGCCGGCGATCTCGGCCGCGTCCGCTTCAACGTCGGCACGGCGATCGCCTTCGCCGACGGCGTCTTCGCGATCGGTCGACCGGTCCGCGATTCCTTCGCCATCGTGCGCGCCCACCCGACGCTCGGGGATCGGCAGGTGATCGTCGGCCCGCATGTCGAAGGGCAGGGCGATCGCGCCCGCACCGGCGCGCTCGGCGCCGCCCTGCTCTCCGATCTCGGTTCCTATTCGCTGTCGCGCGTTCTTTATGACGTCGCCAACCTGCCGGCCGGCTACGATCTCGGCACCGGCAGCTTCGAATTCTTCCCGCCCTACCGCTCCGGCTATTCGGCGGTGGTCGGGAGCAACCGCCTTGCCTCCGCGATCGGCATCGCCGCAGATGCCGCCGGCCAGCCGCTGGCGCTCGCGGTCGGCACGGTCACGTCGGTCAACGACAGCGGCTTTGCCGATCAGCAGGTCTTCACCAACCGCAGCGGCCGCTTCGGCATCATTGGCCTCGCGCCGGGCAAGACCTATGAGGTCCGCTTCCCGGCCGCCGGCGTCAGGATCCGGATCGTGATCCCGGCGGACGCGACGGGATTTGTGAACGTCGGCACGATTTCTGGAACGGGAGGACAATGATGCGCCTGATGCTTTTCGCTGCCGGCGTGCTTGGCCTGTGCCTGGGGCAGGCGCCCGCGCTGGCGCGCTGCACGCTCAACATCGATAGCCCCGGACAGGTGCGCTTCGCCGGCAATAGCGGCGCCGGCTATGAAGGCTTCAACCGCGCGCGCTTCGACACCGATTTCTCGATCTCGATCTCCAACGAGGGGAGCGAGACCTGCAACGCGCGGCTTTCGGTGCAGCGCACCGACGCGGCCGACCTGCGCAGCGGCGGCGGCGACCGGCTCGATTATGCGGTGACGCTTCCCGGCAGCCTCGCGACGATCGTCGACAATCAGATCGACGTCGGCAATCCGCCGCACGCCGTGCCGGTCACCATCGCCTCGGGCCAGACCCAGGTGCAGCACCTCGCCTTCCGCATTCCGCCGGGCCAGATCGTCGCGTCGGGCGAATATCATGCAACGGTGCGGGTGCGCCTGCTGGATGCCTCGGATCTCGACATCTCCGCCGAGCGGACCGTCGAGCTCGTCACCACGGTGCGGCCGGAAATGTCGGTGATGCTCTACGATAGCGGCCTTTCCAGCCTCGCGGCGGCGCGCGGGACGGGAAGCCACAACCGGACACTCGATTTCGGCATCTTGCGCGACAATGCGGAAGCCTCGCTCACCGTTCTCGTCCAGTCGAACGACGATTATTCGCTGCGCTTCACCTCGCCGCACGGCGGCGCGCTGTGGCACGAGACGCGCGGGGCGGCGGACCGGATCGGCTACACGGCCTATTTCGGCGGGCGCGCGCTCAATCTCACCTCGGGCGAGGATTATGTTCCCTCGGTGCGCGCGACCGGGCTCAACGGCGTGTCGCGGCCGCTGCGCGTGCGGATCGGGCAGGTGGGGCTGGCGCGGGCCGGCCGCTATCAGGATCAGCTGACGATCACAGTGCTGCCGGATTGACGCCGGCGGCCGGGATCGCGGCCGATCAGCCGACCGGCACGATCTGGAACAGGATGGTCGGGGTCGCGCCCGGCGTCTGGGACACGGGCGCGATCTGCAGATGCTCCTGCCCCGAATAGGCGGTGGCATAGGTGCGCACGTCGAATTCGGTTCCGGAGGTGGCGATGAGCGGCGCGCCGGCGCCGGTGATCCGGTAGCCCGCGGAATCGCCGCCGGTCAGCACCGCCGAGATGCGCGCGCCCTCCGGCGCGTTGCAGAAGACGACGAGATCGGCATTGGTCGCCTCCGCGGTCCCGGAAAGCTGCGAGCGCAGCTGGCAGATCGTCGGCACGAGCGCGCGGAAGGTGACGCTCGCGCCACCCGCCTCGGCCGCGGCGGGCAGGCTGAGGAGGCCGAAGGCGGCCAACAACTTTGCGGAAAGGCGCATGCGTTCCGAAATCCCGTGATGAACGAACGACGCCTAGTCGAAATGGGTTAAGGAACCGCTGATGCGCGACCCGCGACCCGCGCAGCTCTCGATCGGCGAGCCCGATGCGAAGACTTGAGAAACATTTGCCGGCGGCCTGTCTCGTTTGGGCACAAAGGAGGCAGATCGGACAGGGCGAAGTCTCTTAGTTCTCATCTGACCAGAAGGTCAGGCCATTGGGAATGTTTGGTTTTTGTTGCGGGAGGGCAACGAGGGCCCGCCGCGCCTCCCCAATGTTGGGGATGCGGCTCCCTGGGGATTCGCTTTAACTTCTTCTTCACCGTCGGGAAGTGAGTCGGGTTGACGCGCTTCCCCAGGTGCATGCCGATCGGGTCTGTTGGAGACGAGCCCCATCGGTGTGGTCACACATAATGGAATGGGGAAGAGACACATGAAAAAGATTCTTCTGGCCGCGGTCGCCGCGACCTCGCTCATGTCCGCGCCGGCTTTCGCGGCGCCGCTGGACCTCAAGGCCTTCGCCATCACCGCCAACGTCCAGGCCGAGTGCAGCCTCGAGGCGCTCAGCGACGTGAACTTCGGTCAGCTCGCGATCGAGACCGATCCCGGCGCCGGCGCCCTGCGCATCACCGGCAACGAGAATTCGGCTCAGCGCGCCTGGGCGAGCTGCAACTATCCGGTGACGATCCGCCTGCGCTCGCTGCTCGGCGGCCTTCGCACCGCGCAGCTGAATGACGGTCCGGACTCGGCCGACTTCACCAACCGCATCAACTATCGCCTGAGCCTCTCGCCGTCTAACGGCAGCGCCTTCACCGGCGCCGAGCTCGTCACCGACAACACCGGTGGCATCAACCAGACGATCGACGCGGTCCAGCCGGATGCGTTCCACGATCGCGCGGTGGTCCGCGTGCGCGTCCTTCGCGCCGACAATCCGCTTCGTCCGCTCGCCGGCACCTATGCCGACGTCGCGACGATCACGCTCGGCGCAATCTAAGGCGTCTGGCCGGATTGTATTGAATCGGGAAAGGGGAGGCCTGGCCTCCCCTTTTCTTCTTCCGAGCCCGATCGTTACGCTTTGTTGAAGGAAGCGGGCGATTTTCGCGGCCGGCGATGCTATGATTCGCTCCGGGGTTTGGGGATTTTCACATGTTGAGCAAGCTGGTTCGCGCTGTTCTTGCGGCCGCCATTGCCTTTGGCGCGACCGCGTCTGAAGCGGCGCGCGTCGCGCCGATGATCGTCGAGGTCCAGCCGTCGGGCCGCGGCGCCATCGCCCGGGTCGAGCTGACCAATCCGGACGCCCGCACCTTCCCGGTCGAAGCCCAGATGATGCGCGGGGAGATCAGCGACACGGGCGAGCTGACGCTGACGCCGGCGGACGACGATTTCCTGGTCTTTCCAGCCCAGGCGGTGGTCCAGCCCAATTCGCAGCAGGTCTTCCGCGTCCAATATGTCGGCGATCCTGCACTCGACCATTCCGAGCTTTATTATCTCGCGATCCGCCAGGTGCCGGTCGACATGAGCGTCGCCCAGAACCAGGTCCAGGTGGTCGTCAACTTCAACGTGCTGGTGAACGTGATCCCCGATGGCGCGGTCGCCAATCCGGAGATGGTTTCGGCCCATCCCGCGACGCGCAACGACGCGGCCGGGATCGAGGTGCAGATCGCCAATCGCGGCAACCGCTATTTCAACGCCGGAACGCTCGAATGGCGGATCGCCGGAACCGGGGCGGACGGCCAGGCCTATGCCCAGACGATCCCGCCGAACGAGATCATCCGCAGCGTCGGCGTCGGCGTCGTCGCGCCGGGCCGCACCCGTACCTTCTTCGTGCCGACCCAGCGTCCGCTGGCCGATGCGCCGATCCAGGTGACGCTGAACGTCCCGTCCGGTTCCGGTTCCTGATAATGGCGCGGGGGGGAAGCCTGCCCTTCGGGGCGCGTCGCGATGGGTGATGGCGACGGCGCTTGCCGCCGTCATGCCGGCCGGCGCGGCCTTCGCCCAGGCGACGCCGGCACCGGCCGAGGCGACCGCGGCCCAGGCCGAGGCGCCGGCCGGCGCACCGCCCGCCCCCGCGGTCGCGCCGCCGGGGCGGACCGTCAACCTCACCGGCCCGCTTGTCAGCGGCGGCCAGGTCTATGGCGACATCCTGATCCAGATCGCGCCGGACGGCGCGGTCGCGTTCGAAAGCCAGAGCCTTCGCGCGCAGGTCGGCCCGTTGCTCAACGACGCCGGCCGGCAGCGGCTCGATTCGCTGATCAACGGCCGGCCCTATGTGGCCGAAAGCGAATATCGGGCGAACGGATTCGATCTTCATTTCGATCCAACCAGGATCGAGGTCGATCTCGCCCAGCTCAGCGGCGACCTGCGGCCGACCCAGGTTCTCGGCGAATCGCAGCCAACCGAGGCGCGCAATTACCTGCCGACCGTCCCGCCGGCGAAGTTCAGCGGCTATCTGAACATCAGCACCGACATCGACTATAACGAGCCGGTTGGGATGCGGACGCCCGATCTCTTCCTCTACGGCGCCGTGCGCTACGGCAGCTTCGTCGTCGAATATGACACCGCCTTCTCCGACGAGTTCGGCGACAATTACCGGTTCTTCCGGCGCGGCGTGCGCGGTGTCTTCGACCAGCCGGATCATTACCGCCGGTTCAGCGTCGGCGATCTGAGGCTCGATACGCTGCCGATCCTGCAGACGCCTTTCATCGGCGGCGTCGCGGTCCAGCGCAGCCGGCAGATTTTCGATCCCTATGCGGTCGTGTCACGCCTCGGCGGTCGGCAGATTTTCATCGACACGCCGTCGAATGTGGACGTGCTGATCAACGGCGCGCCCTACCAGACCTTCCAGCTCAGCCCCGGAAGCTACGATCTGTCGCAGCTTCCGATCCGCACCGGATCGAACAACATCCAGCTGCGGATCCGCGACGCCGCCGGGCGCCAGCAGCTCGTCAATTTCGACTATTTCTTCGATCCGCTGGATCTCGCCAAGGGCGATGTCGAATATACGGCCGGCGTCGGCGCGATCGCGCGCAACTTCTCGCTGCAGCCCAATTATACCAACGACGCAGCCTTGGTCGGCATGTACCGCCGCGGCATTTCCGACACGCTCGTGCTCGGCGCGGCGACGCAGATTTCGGGGGACGTGCAGGTCCTGGCCGGCCAGGTGGGCGTCGTCCCGCAGGTCGTCCCTGGCAGCTTCCAGCTCCAGGGCGCGGTTTCCCATGCCGACGTGGACGGCACCGGCTTTGCCGGCCGCGCGTCCTATCGCTGGCGCGACGGTGACATCAACCGCCAGCGCCAGGTGTCGATCGCGATCGATTACCAGAGCGCGCATTATCGCAATGTCGGGTTCATCAGCGCGCCGGGACTGTCGCAATTCAACATCAGCGCCTCTTATTCCCAGGCGCTCAATCCGAAGCTGACGATCGTCACCGGCGGCAATTACACGATGCGGGGCGGCGGCAATTCGGATTATGTGAACGTCTTCACCGATTTCGTCTATCAGGCCAATGATCGCTTCCGCATCAGCGTGGGCGGCGAATATGGCAATGACGATTTGTACGGCGCCAACTGGGGCGTCCGGCTCAGCCTCACCGTCCTGTTCAACAACCGGACCCGCGCCTCGGTCGACTATCGCTCGCGGACGGAGACGTTGACCGCCAACGTCTCGCGCGGCGCCGACAGCTACGTCAACTCGTTCGGCTATGATCTGTCGGTGGAATCGAACGGCGGCGACGATGCCGCGGTCAACGGCAGCCTGACCTATATCGGCAACCGCTTCACCGCCAACGCCTTCGTCCAGACGCGCGGCGACGGCTTCGGCCACATCACCGACGATCAGCGGCTCCGGCTCCAGCTCGGCACGTCGATCTCCTTCGCCGATGGCGTCTTCGGGATCGGCCGGCCGATCGCGGATTCCTTCGCGATCGTTCGCCCGCACAGCTCGATCGACGACAAGAACGTCATCGTCGGCCGCGCGCTCGAGGGCAATCGATATGAGGCGGCGAGCGGGCCGCTCGGCGCCGGCGTCCTGCCGCGGCTCACCTCGTACAACGCGCAGGACATCCAGTATGACGTGGACGATCTGCCGCCGGGCTACGACATCGGCGCCGGCGTCGTCCATGTCCGGCCGCCCTATCGAAGCGGCTACCGGATCACCGTCGGCAACGAACGATTCGTGAGCGCGCTCGGCGATCTTGTCAGCGACGGCCATCCGGCGGCGCTGGTTTCGGGCACGATCGCCTCGACCGATGATGCCGGCTTCACCCAGCAGCCCTTCTTCAGCAACTCCGCCGGCCGGTTCAGCGTCGTCGGCCTTGCCCCCGGCAAGACCTATGAGGTGACGCTCAGCAACGGTCGCCATTTCACCATCGCGGTGCCGGCCGACACGAGCGGCCTTTACCGGATGGGAACGGTTAACATTCCATGATGCGCGGACAGGAGATTCCGATGCGCCATCTGTTTCTGATTGCCTCGTCCCTCGCCGCGCTCGCAGCGCCGGGCGTGGCTTCGGCCGCCTGCTCGCCCGCCTTCGTCGGCACTGGCGAGACCGTCAACCTCACCGGCCTCAGCATCGGCACGGGCGAGGTGAAGCGCGAAGAGTTCAACCTGCGGGTCCGCAATCTCGACGGCGGCGGGCCAGGGACGTGCAACGCCACGATCCGGGTCACTCGGGTCGGCCCTGCCGATCCGAACATGCCGCCCTACACCTTGCGCTCCGGCGGCACGGACATCGACGTGCTTTCCTTTGCCGGGACGGCCGGTTCGCCGAACAGCGACGTCCTCATCCCCAATGCGCCCCCCGGCCCCAACGGTCGCGCGGTTCCGTTCCAGGTGACGCTGCCGACCCCCTGGGGGCTCAAGGCCGGCGTCTATGTCGAGCAACTGCGCTTCACCCTGCTCGATTCGTCGGGCAACCAGGCCGACACCCAGGACGTCACGATCAACGTGACCGTCCCGCGCGCCGTCAGCCTGCGGATCGTCGGCGCGACCGGCAGCGACGAGGTGAGCCGGATCGACCTCGGCAATCTTTCGACCAGCCAGGCCAGCA
The DNA here is from genome assembly GCF_007995055.1 of Sphingosinicella ginsenosidimutans. Taxonomy (NCBI): domain Bacteria; kingdom Pseudomonadati; phylum Pseudomonadota; class Alphaproteobacteria; order Sphingomonadales; family Sphingomicrobiaceae; genus Allosphingosinicella; species Allosphingosinicella ginsenosidimutans. Next base: position 1,564,278 of record NZ_VOQQ01000001.1, read on the forward strand.
TGTCCGATCCGTTCGCGCTGCGCATCTGGAGCACGTCGGCCTATTCGGTGAATTTCCGATCGCTCAACAGCGGCAATCTGGTGCGCGCCGGCGGTGATGACCGGATTCCCTATACGCTGACGCTGGACGGCCAGCCGGTGAATCTCGCGTCCACCAACAATGATTATCGCTACAACGATTATACGACCGCGCTCGGCCAGCTTCATCCGCTGGTCGTCCGCGCCGGCCCGATCGGGGCGGTGCGCGCCGGTTTCTATTCGGATCGCGTGTTCGTGACGGTGACGCCGGTCTAGAGCCTTCGGGCTCAGACGGGCGTCATTCCGAGAGCGACGGAGATGCCGCTCTGCAGGCCGGTCGAGCGGACCAGCACCGGAATGGTGCGAAGGCGCGGGCCGGACCGGAAGGCGACCGCGCTCATTCCGCCGGGGGCGAGCTCGCTGGTCTCGCCATCATAGCTGACCCGCACTTCCTCGCCCGGTTCGAGCGGGCGATAGCTCGCCATCACCACGAATCCCTGGGCGGCGTTGCAGAATTCGCGCACCGTGCCCTGGGCCTGGCCCATGGCGGAATCGATCGCGAAATCGTCGCTGTCGATGTTGCAGACCACTGGAATCTGCGCGGAGATCCGCACATTGCCGATCGCGGGCTGCGCCGCGGCTGCGCCCGGCACCAGCATCGCAGCAGCCGCGAGGGCGGCCTTCGCCAGGTTGTTCATCACTCCGACCCTTGTTGTTCTGGTTTGAGACGGAGCTAACAGAAAGGGGTTAATGAACTGCTCATGCGCGGTTGCGGCTCGGCGCAGGCCTTTCCCCCGGTCTCGTGGCCGTCGCGGCCCCGGAACGATTTCGCTTGCGTTCGGCGATCCAATATAATTATGATATCATCATTACTTCGGGAGGAACAATGATGACGACTCTTGCGGACCAAGCCCCAGCGCCGGCGCTCAGCCACTCGCGGGAACGGTCGGCGACGACCAGCAGCGGCTATGTGATGCTGCTCGTGATGCTTGCGATGCTCGCCCTGATCGCGGCCGGCATCTACCAGCTGACCGGGGGGGTGCCGGACAAGCTCGACGTCGATCTGGTCACGCGCGGCGGCCTCGGGCTCGGCCTGGCGATGATCCTTGTCGGCGCGCTCGGCTTCCTGTTCATCCTTTGCGGCTTCTACCTGTTGCAACCCAACCAGGCGGCCGCGATCCTGCTGTTCGGCGATTACAGGGGCACGGATCGAACGACCGGCCTGCGCTGGGTGCTGCCCTGGATGACGCGCACGAAGATCTCGACGCGAATCCACAACATCACCTCGGACAAGCTCAAGGTGAACGATCTGCGCGGCAATCCGATCGAGATCGCGGCCAATGTCGTGTGGCGCGTGACCGATACGGCGCAGGCTTTGTTCGACGTCGCCGATTATATGGAGTTCGTCGAAATCCAGATCGAGAGCGCGGTGCGCGCGATGGCGGGCAAATATCCCTATGACGATATCGAGCATAAGGAAGTGACGCTGCGCGGCGATGCCGAGGCCGTCGCCCAGGAGCTGGAGCGCGAGCTTCAGGACCGGGTCGGCCGGGCCGGCATCACGATCGACGAATCGCGCCTCACCCACCTCGCTTATGCGCCGGAGATCGCCCAGGCGATGCTTCGGCGGCAACAGGCCGAGGCGGTGATCGCGGCGCGGCAGAAGATCGTCGTCGGCGCGGTCTCGATGGTCGAAAACGCGATCCAGCTCCTGTCGGAGAAGGACGTTGTCGACCTCGACGACGAGCGCAAGGCGGCGATGGTCTCGAACCTGATGGTCGTGCTCTGCTCGGAACGCGACACGCAGCCGGTGGTGAACGCGGGCTCGCTCTACCAATAGGAGCGGGACCGTGCCGGCCGCCAGTACGCCCAAGAAGGCCTTTCCACTGCGCGTCGAGCCCGCCTTGTGGGCGGCGCTCGAGCGCACGGCGGCGGCCGATTTCCGAAGCGTCAATGCCGAGATCGAGGTGCTGCTGCGCGAGGCGCTGGCGCGGCGCGGGGTCAAGGTCGCGGCCCCGGAGCAAAGGCCCCGCGGCCGGCCGAGAAAGGACCAGGCATAGGTGATGGCGAGCGGACGGGCGCCCCGTCCGCTCGCGACATCGTTCAGGCCGCCTGGGCCACGCCCGGCGCGGCGCGCGGCCGGCGCGGGCGTGGGCGAAGCCCGATCCACGGACGGAGCGGGCGGATCGATCGGCCGGCGAGGTAGAAGGCCCAGCTTCCGGCCGCGGTCGCGAGGACCAGCGCCACGAACAGCGGCAAAGGCGCCATTCCCGTGCGGATCAGCACCCAGGCGGCAAGGACGATGACCGTCTGATGGATGAGATAGAGCGGGAACACCGCCTCCGTCAGCGTCGGCCGCAGGCGATGATCGCGGTTGAGCGCGCGATCGGCCAGGCCGAGCAGCGCGACGATCGCAAGCCAGCGCATCCCGGTGCGCGCGACGATGAAGGCCAGCGCAAGCGGCGGTGTCGGCAGGGCGAAATCCGGATAGGCCCATTCGATCGCCGCCACCACGGCGAAGCACGCGACGGCCGCGATCGCCGCCGGCCCCGCCCACCGACGGATCGGCGCCCACAATTCCGGGCTGGCGGCGAGCAGGAAGCCAAAGAGGAAGGCGGGCAGGTAAAGCGCGTGGCCGTACCAGTCGCCGATCAGCATGTGCGTCTCCTGGCGGTGCGGCAGCAGCCCGAACTGGACGAGCGCGAGCCATGCGAGCGGCAGGAGGATGATGCGCCCGCCCGCCAGCAGCCGGGCGGCGATGCGGCGGATCGACCCGTACAGCCGGGCCGGGACCGCGATCAGCGCCAGCCCGAGAAGCGCCGTGTAGGTCCACAGATAGGCGAGGAACCACAGGTGGTTCCAGGTCGGCAGGATGATCCCGTCGAGCATTCCGAAGCGGAAATAGTCCTGGGTGAGAAAATGCAGATAGGAGAAGCCGTAGCCGTGCTTGACCGTGAGCTCGACCCAGCTTTGCGGCGGCACGATCATCGCCATGCCGAACAGGAGCGGGCCGAGCAGCCGCGAGGTGCGCGCGGCGAGGAACGCGCCCGGATCGCTCATCCTGCCCAGCAGCGCGTGGCTGGCGAAGCCCGAGACGACGAACAGCAGCGACATGCGCCACGGATTGATCGCCAGCATCGGGATCGTCGCGCCGTCCACCGGATCGGGCAGCGATATGTGAAAGCCCCAGGGCACGAAGACCATGCCGACATGGTAGAAGATGAGCAATGCGAAGGCGCCGATGCGAAGCCAGTCCATCCCGTAATGGCGGCCGGCGGGGTTTTGATGAGGCGTCATTTTCGTTCCCTTTCGCCAAGATGATGGCTCGGGCTAAACAGGGATGGCCGGCGGCGGCGATGCCGTCGGGGCTGGAGGCGGCGCGACGGTGACGGACGGACCCAAGGCGGGGACGAGCGGCGGGCGAGACGGGACGAGCGGAATCGGCCCGGCGCGGGCGCGCGCGATCGCGGTCGGCATATTCGGGCTGGCGGTCGCGATTCAGGGCGTGTCGAACGCCAGTTCGGCGGTTACCGATCGGCTTCGGGACGGTCTCGCCGCCTGGGAGCCCTGGTGCTGGGAGCTGACCAGCATCGCGGCCTTGCTGGTGCTGGCCCCGTTGGTCTGGCGCGCCGTCAAGCTGTTCCGGCCGCCGCGGCTGGGCTGGCCTGCGGCGGTCGCGGCGCATGCCGCGCTCACCGTTCCGTTCTCGCTCGCGCACAGCGGGCTGATGATCGCGCTGCGCACGCCGATCTACGCATTCATGGGCGCGCGCTACGTCTTCAACGACGGCAGCGGCCACGGCTTGCTCTACGAATATCGCAAGGATGTCGCGACCTATGTGGAATTCGCGCTCGCCTTCGCGCTGATCCAGTGGATCGTCGCGCGCGCCGGGCAGGCGGGCCGTGCGCGGCCGCCCGAGGAGGCGGCGCTGCTCGTTCCCGATGGCGCGGTGACGCACCGCATTCCGCTGCATGAAATCGATCAGGTCGCGGCCGCTGGCAATTATGTCGAACTTGCCTGGCGCGGGCGCGTCCTGCTCCACCGCGCAACGCTCGCCGCGCTCGAGGCGGAGCTTGGCGCGCACGGCTTCGTGCGCATTCACCGCAGCCGGCTGGTGCGCCGCGCGGCGATCCGCCGGATCGAGACGCGCCAGAGCGGCGATTTCGAGCTCGAGCTCGCGAACGGCGCGCGCGTGAAGGGCAGTCGCCGCTATCGGGCCGGCCTGTGATCGGCTTGCAAAGCCGCCTCTCCCGGTCCAACCCTCGCCGCGCAGGGAGGATGACGGACATGCTGAATCGGCGGATGTTTCTCGGCGCGGGGACTCTTCTCGCCGCCGGCGCGCTCGCGCCCTGGCGCAGCTTCGCGCAGGAAGCCGCCGCGGAGCTAAGGCCGATGACCGGCCATGTCGTGCCGATCTCGCGCGAGGAGCATCTGGCCCGCATCGCGCGCGCCCAGGCCCTGATGGCCGAAGCCGGGCTTGCCGCGGTCCTGATCGAGCCGGGCGCATCGCTGACCTATTTCACCGGCGTCCAATGGTGGCGAAGTGAGCGCCTGACCGCCGCGATCCTGCCGCGCGAGGGCGGGATCGGTATCGTCACGCCCTTTTTCGAAGAGCCTTCGGTCCACGAAAGCCTCAAGGTGCCGGCGGACGTGCGCACCTGGAACGAGGACGAGGATCCGCTGCGGACTGTCGCCGGCTTCCTTCGCGACCGCCGCCTTGCCGGCCCGGTCGGGATCGAAGAGACGGTGCGCTATTTCGCCGTCGACGGCCTCCAGCGCGCGATGCCGGGCATCGAGGTGAAGAGCGCCAATCCGGTCGTGCGCGGCTGCCGGATGGTGAAATCGGACCATGAGATCGCGCTGATGCAGATCGCGTCCGACATCACGCTCGCCGCTTATCGCTACACCTGGCCAAGGATCGAGCGCGGCATGGCCCCGCATCAGATCGGCGCGATCATGGACGGCGCGACCCGCGCGCTCGGCGGCAATCCCGAATTCTCGCTGATCCTTCTGGGCGAGGCGGCGGCCTATCCGCACGGCTCCGGCCAGCCGCAGGCGGTGCGCGATGGCGAAGTCGTGCTGATGGACTGCGGCTGCACCGTCCAGGGCTATCAATCCGATATCTCGCGCACGTTCGTTCATGGCAGCGCCAGCGCCGAGCAGCGCCGGGTGTGGGATCAGGTTCATCAGGGCCAGCAGATCGCCTTCGCCGCGGCCCGGATCGGCGCGCCGGCCGGCAGCGTCGACGATGCGGTCCGGCGTCAATATGAAAGCTGGGGCTATGGCCCCTTCTATCGCCTTCCGGGCCTTTCGCATCGCACCGGGCACGGCATCGGCCTCGACGGGCATGAGCCGGTCAATCTCGTCCATGGCGAGACGACGCCGCTCGCCGCCGGCATGTGCTTCTCGAACGAGCCGGGCCTCTACATTCCGGGACGGTTCGGCATCCGGCTCGAAGATTGTTTCCACATGACCGCGGATGGGCCGCGCTGGTTCACGACCCCGCCGCCGTCGATCGACCGGCCGTTCGACTAGGAGCGACGCCGGCACGGAAAGGGGGGACAGGATGGTCTACGAAGCCTTCCACCTGAAGCGGTTCAACATCGTCATGGCGGCGCTTTGCGCCCTGCTCTCCATCCTCGGCTTTTGCGTGAACGGCGTCATCCCGACCGCGAGCACGCGCGATCACGGCGCCTCGCCGCTGGCGGGCTGGATCATAGTCGCGGTCTGCTTCGCCGTGGCGGCGATCTTCCTTCGCCGCGCGTTCGACAGCCGGCCGCTGGTGCGGGTCGACCGCAACGGCCTGTGGGCGCGCTCCTGGAGCGATGCGACCGTGCCGTGGGATCAGATCACCAGCGCCCGGCGGGTCCGGTTCAGGAACCAGGTCTCGCTCGGCTTCGATCTCAAGGATCCGTCCGCCTATCCCGCGCGCAGCCCGATCAACCGGTGGACCTCCGGGCTCAACCGCGCGACCGGCTATGGCACGATGAGCGTCAACGTCACCTACATGACCGGCGGGGCAGGGGGGCTGATCGCGGCGATCCGGCAGTTTCGCCCGGATCTGTTCGGCTAGGCGTTTACAGCCGGCGGTCCTCTTTCTAGCGTTCGCGGCCTCCGCATCGATTGAAGAAGGGGGATGATCGTGAAGCTTCGTCTTTGTATGGCGGCCCTTGCCGCCTGTGCCGTTTCGACCGGCGCCGCGGCGCAAAACGTCACCGAACGCGATCTTGTCGGCCGCTGGGCCGAGCGCGGCAATTGCCGCGACTGGATGGCCTATAATGCCGACGGCACATGGACCCGCGCCGACGGCAGCGGCGGCGAATGGGCGCTTCAGGGCAACACGCTCACCGCCAGCGTGAACGGCGGCAATGGCGCCGGCACCGCCACCGTACGCAAGCTTCCCGACGGATCGATCAACCGCACCGCATCCTTCGACGGCCACACGGATCACCTGACGCGCTGCGCCGTGCCCCCTCGACGCCCGGCGGGCCGGCGCCGCTAGGCCGCTTTCCCTTCGGGGCGCGCCGGCCTATATCGCGCGCATGTCGGTGCGCCCCTGGAGAGATATCGTCCGCCGCCAATCGCGGCAGATCATGGTCGGCAACGTGCCGGTGGGCGGCGACGCGCCGGTCACCGTCCAGACCATGACCAACACGCCGACCGCCGATGCGAAGGCGACGATCGACCAGATCCGTCGCTGCGAGGAGGTGGGGGTGGACATCATCCGCGTGTCCTGCCCGGACGTGGAGAGCACCGCGGCGATGAAGCAGATCGTGCGCGCGGCGCGGGTGCCGATCGTCGCCGACATCCATTTCCACTACAAGCGCGCCCTCGAGGCCGCGGATGCGGGCGCGGCCTGCCTTCGCATCAATCCGGGCAATATCGGCAGCAGCGAGCGCGTCGCCGAGGTGGTGCGCGCCGCGAAGGCGAACGGCTGCTCGATCCGCATCGGAGTCAATGCCGGCAGCCTCGAAAAGGACCTGCTCGAAAAATATGGCGAGCCCTGTCCGGAGGCTTTGGTCGAAAGCGCGCTCGATCATATCAAGATCCTGCAGGACCACGATTTCCACGAATATAAGGTCGCGGTGAAGGCCTCCGACCAGTTCCTCGCCGTCGCCGCTTATCAGCAGCTCGCCGAGGCGGTCGATTGCCCGCTCCACCTCGGCATCACCGAGGCGGGGGGCGCGCGCGCCGGCACGGTCAAGTCGGCGATCGGCATCGGCTCGCTGCTCTGGTTCGGCATCGGCGACACGATCCGCGTCAGCCTGTCGGCCGAGCCGGAGGAGGAGGTGCGCGTCGGGTTCGAGATCCTGAAGGCGCTCGGCATCCGCAATCGCGGCGTCCGCGTCGTCTCCTGCCCCTCCTGCGCGCGGCAGGGGTTCGACGTGATCCGCACCGTCCAGGCGCTGGAGGAACGGCTCGGCCATATCCGCACGCCGATGTCGCTCTCGGTGCTCGGCTGCGTCGTCAACGGCCCCGGCGAGGCGCGCGAGACCGACATCGGCCTCACCGGCGGCGGCAACGGCAAGCATATGGTCTATCTCTCCGGCGTCACCGATCATCATGTCCAGGACGCCGACATGATCGACCATATCGTGAAGCTCGTCGAAGCGAAGGCGGCGGAGATCGAGGCGGCGGCGGCGGCCGTGCCGGTGGCGGCCGAGTGAGCAGCCGGACGACTGAGACCGGGGCGCCCGTTCAGCGGACGAAGCGCGCGGTCGGCGCCAGGGCGACGGGCGTCGGCGCGACGGGCGCCTCGGCGCTGGGCGCGACTGCGATCGGCGCGCTGCTGCTCGGCAGCATGGCGATCGGCGCGATGGCCTTCGGCGCCCTCGCGATCGGCCGGCTCGGCATCGGCAAGGCCCGGATCCGCAAGCTCAGGATCGACGAGCTGGAGGTCGGGCGGCTGATCCGCCTCGACGACGCGACCCGCCAAGACCGGTAGGCGACATGTCCGCGGACGGCCGCACATCGGTGGCGACCGCCTTCGCCGTGGCGACGCTCGGAATCGCGACCTTTTCCGGCATGGATGCGCTGATGAAGCATCTCGCCATCGCGATCGGCACCTATAATGCTTTGCTGTGGCGGACGCTGGCGGGCGCGATCTTCGGCGGGATCGCCTATTTCGCGCTCGGCAATCGCTGGCCGTCGCGCGAAGCGATGCGCGTCCACCTGATCCGCGGCATCCTTTCGGTGTTCATGGCGCTGACCTTCTTCTGGGGGCTGGCGCGGGTGCCGCTGGCGCAGGGCGTCGCGCTCGCCTTCGTCGCACCGCTCATCGCGCTCTATCTCGCCGCGGTGATCCTGAAGGAACGGATCGAGCGCCGCGCCATCTATGCCTCGCTGCTCGGCCTCGCCGGCGTCGCCGTGATCCTCGCCGGGCAGGCCGAGGCCGATCTCGGGCCGGAGGCGCTGAAGGGCTCGATCGCGATCCTCTGCTCGGCCTGCCTCTATGCCTGGAACATCATCCTGATGCGCCAGCAGGCTCTGGTCGCGAGGCCGGTCGAGATCGCCTTCTTCATGAGCACGTTGATGAGCGCCGGCTTCCTCCTCGCCGGACCCTGGCTCGCAGAGATTCCACCGCGCGCCGAATGGCCGGCGGTGGCCGGCGCGGCCGTGCTCGCCTTCACATCGCTGATGCTGCTTTCGTGGGCCTATGCGCGGGCACAGGCGCAGCATCTCGCGCCGGTGGAATATACCGCCTTCATCTGGGCGAGCCTGTTCGGCTTCCTGATCTTCCACGAGCCGGTGCGGCCGCTCACCCTTGCCGGCGCGGCGATGATCGTCGGCGCCTGCCTGATCGCGGCGCGCCGCCGCCCGGCACCGGTGGCGGACGTCGAAGCGCAGATCTAGCCGCCGCCGAGCACGTTGATCGTGAAGGCGAGCACGCCGATGTTGAAGACGAAGGCGGCGAAGCTGTGGGCGATCGCGATGCGGCGGATCGCGCGGCTGGTGATGTCGGTGTCGGATGTCTGGAAGGTCATTCCGAGCGTGAAGGAGAAATAGAGGAAATCGGTGTAATCCGGTTCGCTCGTCCCCGGAAAATCGATCCCCTTCGCATCCCCGCCGCTGCCGCCCGCCGTGTAGAAGAGATGGGCATAATGGAGCGCGTAGATGACGTTGGAGAACAGCCACGAAAGCGTCAGCGTCGCGACGATGAGCGCGATGCCCCCGGCGGATTGCCGGTCGGCCCCCATCACCTCGGAGCCGACCGTGACCATGATCACCAGGCTCACCGCCGCGGTCATCACGAGCAGCAGCACCCGGTTGGCGTCATTCTCCTTGGCGTGGCGCCGGATGGTCCGCGCGCCGTCGCGGAGCAGCGGGGCGCAGATCGCAAGGAAGATCACGGCCGCGAGATCGAAGCCGAGCATGAGCCCGAGCATCCAGCCGAGTGCGAGGCCGCCGGCCACCGCGCCGCTGGCGAAGAGCAGCACGAAAGCGAGGAATCGCACCGGCATGAACCAATTGCCCAGTCCGACGCGGCGCTTCTCCATGCCGACACGGTAGCGCGGGCGGCGCGGTCAGGCTAACCCAATCTCGCTCGATTGTCGGGAGACCGGATTGGCCTGGCTGCTGCTCATCATTGGCGGTTTGTTCGAAGTCGGCTTCACGACGTCGCTTCGTTTCGTCGAGGGCTTTCGCAACCTGCCCTGGACACTCGCTTTCCTGGTCTCGGTCGCGCTCTCCATGGGCCTGCTCGAGCGGGCGGCGCGGACCATCCCGATGGGGACGGCCTATGCCGTCTGGGGCGGGATCGGCGCGATCGGCACGGTGCTGGTCGGCATGGCCTGGTTCGAGGAGCCGGCGAGCCTGGTGCGCGCGCTCCTCATCCTCGGCATCGTCGCCTGCATCGCCGCGCTGAAGCTCACCGCATGAGCATCGACATGGGCCTTTATGCCTGGGTGCAGGAGGCGCTGGAGCCGATGGGAACGGTGACGATGCGCAAGATGATGGGCGGCGCGACGCTCTATCTCGACGGCATCATCTTCGCGATCCTTCACAGCGACGACATCTGGTTCAAGGCGGACAAGGAGACCGATGCGGTCTGGGACGCGCAGGGCTGCCCCAAATTCTCGATCACGCTCAAGGACGGGTGGGTCGACGTCATGAACTATCGCCGCGCGCCGATCGACGTGCATGACGATGCCGAGGCGATGCAGCGTTGGGCGCGCCTGGGCGTTGAAGCGGGGATGCGAAGGCCGATCAAGCGCAAGACGTGATGGCTGGGGTCCGCGCCGCCAGCTTCCCCGATTCGAGCGCGATCACGCGCGCCGCCTACGATCCCGATCGCCGGGTGCTCGATCTCTGGTATGCCGGCGGCGACCGTTATTCCTATTTCGACGTGCCCGCGCAGGTCTACGAGCGTCTGCGCGCCGCGCCGTCGGCGGGCGCCTTCGTCAACGCCGAGGTGAAGCCCGTCTATCGCCACGAAATCGAGCCGGGGCGGCGGCGATTCCGGCCCGATTAGCGCTCCGCCGGGCCCAGATGGCGGGCGATGTCCGGCTGCGCCTCGATCGAGGCGGGGAAGGTGGGATCGACGCGCTTGTGCGAGGCCTGTTCATAGGCATAGCCGAGCGCGAGGATCCGCGCATCGTCCCACTTGGCGCCGATGAAGGAGAGGCCGACCGGAAGCCCGCGCACCTGGCCCATCGGCACGGTGAGGTGCGGATAGCCGGCCACCGCGGCGAGGCCCCCCGCGCCGCCGCCTGAAATCTGGTCGCCGCTGACCACGTCGATCGGCCAGGCGGGCGGCATGGTCGGGCCGACCAATGCGACGACATCGTTGTCGCGCAGCAGCCGATCGATCCCCTCTGGCCCAGCGAGCCGAAGGCTGGTCGCGCGCGCCGCGGCATAAGCGGCGTCGAGGCCGTTCGTCGCCTCGGCCTGCTCGAACAGCTCCTGCCCGAAGAAGACCAGCTCGTCGTCCGCATGGGCGCGGTTGAAGGCGATCAGATCGGCGAGCGTGCGGGTCCGCACGTCGGCCGGCAGGGTCGCCAGATAGGCGTTCATGTCGTGCTTGAGCTCGGCGAGAAGCACGGTGAGCTCGTTGCGGCCGATCTCGTCGCGCCCCTCGAAATGGTCGATGTCGACCAGGGTCGCGCCCTGCGCGCGCAGCGTCGCCAGCGCTTCCTCGAACGGCGCGTCGGTGCCGAATCCGGAGGCGAAGCGCATCACCCCGATCCTGACGCCGCGCAGCGCATCGGGGCGCAGGCCGGCGGTGAAATCGGTGCGATGGGCATCGGCCTGCGCCGTGGCTGGATCGGCCGGGTCGGTGCCGGCGATCGCGTTGAGGACCAACGCGGCATCGCGCACCGTGCGGGTCATCGGCCCGGCCGTGTCCTGGCTGTGGCTGATCGGCACGATATGGGTGCGGCTGACGAGGCCTACGGTCGGCTTGAAGCCGACGATGCCGTTGACCGCGGCCGGGCAGGTGATCGACCCGTCGGTTTCCGTCCCGATCGCGGCCGGGACCATGCCCGCAGCCACCGCCGCGCCGCTCCCCGAACTCGATCCGCAGGGGTTTCGGTCGAGCGCATGGGGGTTGCGGGTCTGGCCGCCGACCGCGCTCCACCCGGAGATGGAGTGCGACGAGCGGATATTGGCCCATTCGCTGAGGTTGGTCTTGCCGACGATCACCGCGCCGGCCGCACGCAGCCGCGCGACCAACGGCGCGTCGCGATGCGTGACATTGGCGGCGAGCGCCAGGCTCCCCGCCGTGGTCGGCAACGGCCCGTCGGTCTCGATATTGTCCTTGATCAGGATCGGCATGCCGAACAGCGGCCCGCGCGCGCGCCGCATCCGATCGAGCGCGCGGGCCTGGTCCATCGCCGTCGGATCGACCGCGATCACCGCGTTGACGCGCGGATTCAGCGCCTCGATCCGTTGCAGCGCCGCCTCGGTATTGCGTTCGGCAAGCGTCGCGGGGTCGCCGTCCTGCGCCTCGGCCGCGGCGCCGGCGAGCAGGGTGGCGGCGGCGGCGAGGAGCAGGCTGGGCGTCATCTCTTCCCCCTAGTCGATCGGGCTCAGCAAGGCGTCGAGGCCGGACGGGCCGGTGCCGACGCGCTCCAGCGTCGGATAACGAAGGCCGTCATGATAATCGATCGATACCTCGCGATAATGGTCGCCCTGCTTCACGAGCAGGCGGATCGGCGTGCGGGTGCCCTGGGCCGCGCGGATCGCTTCGCGCATGTTGTCGTGCGAATAGGCATCGCCGTTGACCGCGACGATCGTCGTGCCGTTGGTCAGGCCCGCGTTGAACGGCGGCGAATCCCAGGAAACGGTCCGCACCGCGCCACCTTCGCCGATCGTCATGCCAAGCGAGAAGGTGAGGTCGAGGATCTTGCGCGCCTGCTCACGCGACTTCCAGTAATCGGACGGCGTGTCGCGATAGACCAGGCGGTAGCCGCCGGCCGCGATCCAGTCGAGCGGGGCATGGGGGCGGACCGCATCGACCCGGTCGTGGAGGAAGGTCGCCCAGTCGAACGGCGCGACCCCGTTCAGCGTCGTCACCACATCGTCGAACGTGTAGGTGGCAAGGCCCTGGTCGCCCGGATTGATGCCGAAGAAGGCGCGGGCGAAATCGTTGATCGACCGTGCCCCATGGGTGAGCTCCCGGATCTTGGCGTCGACGTCGAGCCAGACGAGCTGGCCTTCGGAATAATAATCCTCGCTGCGCTGCCAGCTCGTCCAGCTTTGCGGGCGGCGCTGGTTGATGATCGGATCGTTGGTCGTGTCGACCAGCGGGCGCCACTGGCGGCCCGGCAGCGTGTCGTAATAGGCAGCGGTCTGGGCGAGCGCGTCGCGCACGTCCTGGACCGGCATCAGGCCGGAGCGGGCGGAGAGCACATAGCCCCAGAACTGCGTCTGCCCCTCATAGACCCACAGCAGGCTGTCGCGCATCGGCACGTTGTAATTGGGCGTCCAAAGGTCCGCGCCGCGGCGATACTTGCCGTTCCAGCTGTGCGTGGATTCGTGGGCCAGCAGGTCGCGCCCCGCGGAGCCTTGCGCCCATTCCGTGAAATAAGCGGGCTTCGCGCTGTTTTCCGAGCTTCGCAGATGTTCGAGCCCGATGCCGCCGAGCTCGTCGGTGAGCGCGAGCAGGAATTCGTAGCGGTTGAAATGCTGGGTTCCGAACAGCCGCAATTCCTGCTCGACGAGGTTGCGGTGCGCCTGGATCTGCTCGGGCGTCGCGGCGAGATAGCGCGGCGCATCGGCGAAGATGTTGAGGGCGACATTGTGGCCCAGATCCTCGCGCCGATAATAGCGGCCGGCGAACATCGGCGAATCGACCAGCGTCTCATAGGGCACCGGGCGGTAGGAGACGCGGCCGCCATCGCGGCTCGCGACGTCGAGCGAGGTCGCCGCCTGCCAGCCGTCGGGCAAGAGCGCGGTCGCCTGCATGGTGATGCCGCGCGTGAAATAGCCGGCTGGGTAGAAGGACACCTTCTCCCACTGGATGTTGAGGATGTTGGGCGTCATTTCGACGCGGCCCTGGCCGCTCGCGACGGCGGAGAGATGCTGGAATCGCACGACGATCTCGCGCACGCCCTGCGGCACGTCGATGTGGAAGGCGTAGACATCCACCGGATCGCGCCGCCAGTTGAGCGCGCGGCCGTTGGCGGTGAAGCTGATCCCCGCGACGCTCGCGATCGGCCCCGACGGGCTGTGATTGCCCGGCAGCCATTTCGGATAGAGCAAGGTCATCGGCCCCGCCTGGGCGACGGGGATCGTCTCGGTCACCTGGAAGATGCCGCGCGTCGTATCGGTCGCGTTGACTTCGAGCCGGATCGTGCCGGGATAGGGAATGTCGCGCGGCGCCGGAATCGTATCGGCATAAGGCAGCGGCTGCGGCACCGCCTGGCCGACCTGGGCGACGAGGGGCGCGCCGGCGGACGCGGCGAGGACAAGTGCAAGGGCGAACAGGGGAAAGCGGCGCATCATGATCTCCGGCTGGACTCGCAATCCGGGGGTCATAGGGCCGCGCCCGCGCGCTCGTCCAGCCGCGCGCCGCCCTTCCCTCGCGCGCCAAAGCTGCTAAAGGCCGCCCCCCATGGGCAAGGGGCCGCAAAGGATCAGAGGCACCCAGGATATCTGGGGCGAGGAAGCCGACCGTTTCCACGCGGTGACGGCCGCGTTCGATCGCGTGCGTCGGCTCTATGCCTTCCAGCGCGTCGAGATCCCGGTCTTCGAGGCGACCGAGGTCTTCGCCCGCTCGATCGGCGAGACCACCGACGTCGTCTCCAAGGAAATGTACACGTTCGAGGATCGCGGCGGCGATTCGATCACGCTGCGCCCCGAATTCACCGCGGGCCTGTGCCGCGCCTATCTCTCCGAAGGCTGGCAGCAGCACGCGCCGCTGAAGCTCGCCACCTGGGGCCCGGTCTTCCGCTACGAGCGCCCGCAGAAGGGCCGCTTCCGCCAGTTCCACCAGTTGGACGCCGAGATCATCGGCACCGACGCGCCCGCGGCGGACGTGGAATTGCTGGTGCTCGCCGATCAGCTCCTCCACGAGCTCGGCATATCCGACGGCATCACGCTCCAGCTCAACACATTGGGCGATGCGCCGACGCGCGAGGCGTGGCGCGCTGCCTTGATCGATCATTTCGAGGCGCATCGCGGCGACCTCTCCGAGGACAGCCTCGCCCGGCTCGACAAGAATCCCTTGCGCATCCTCGACAGCAAGGACCCGCGCGACCGCCCGATCGCCGACAGCGCGCCGGACATCGACGCCTATCTGACGGCGGAAGCGAGCGACTTCTTCGCCGCCGTCACCGCCGGCCTCGACGCCGCCGGCGTCGCCTGGACCCGCAACGCGCGCCTAGTCCGCGGCCTTGATTATTACCGCCACACCGCCTTCGAATTCGTCACCGATCGGTTGGGCGCGCAGGGCACGGTGCTCGCCGGCGGCCGATATGACGGCCTGATCGAAAGCCTCGGCGGCCCCCACACCCCAGCGGTCGGCTGGGCCGCGGGGATCGAGCGGCTTGCGATGATGATCGAGGCGCCATCCGGGGGAGCGCCGACGGTGGCGGTCGTTCCCGATCAGCCCGATCTGGAAGGTGACGCTTCTCGACTGGCGACGCTTCTCCGTCGCGCCGGAATAGCCGCCGACATCGGCTTCAGGGGCAACGCCAAGAAGCGGATCGAAAGCGCGAAGAAGAACAATCGGACCGCCGCGTTGATTCTGCGTGATCCCTCTCAGGCGCCACGCTTACACCTCACCCACTTCGGTGGAACCGACGATCAGAGGAAGTCACTCGCGGACAAGATATTGCTTGCCGTGAAAGACATTTACTCAGGCATGTCGGGCGGACCGGATCGGGCTGCATGACCAAAATCTCCGCCGAACGCATTGCCGCCATTGCCACCCACTCCCCCTCTCCCCGTGGGGGAGAGGGTTGGGGTGAGGGGGCTCTGAATTGGGGATTTCCCTCGACCGCCGAGCCCCCTCACCCTGCCCTCTCCCCCACGGGGAGAGGGTTGTTCGGCGTCGTCGCTGGAGCGGCGGCGGCATGACCCGCATTTCCGCCGAACGCATTGCCGCCATCGAGGCGCGCAAGGAGGAGTTGCAGGCGGCGATGGCCGCGGGCGATCTCGATCCGCAGGCGTTCGTGAAGCTCTCCAAGGACTATGCCGAGATCGAGCCGGTCGCCGAGGCCGCGCGCGAGGTGCGGCGGCTGCGCGACGAGGCGGTGTCGCTCGCCGAGATGACGCACGAGGCCGACGAGGAGCTTCGCGCCATGGCGGCTGAGGAACTCATTGAGAATCGCGAGAAGCTCGAGGCCGCCGAGCGGGCGCTTGCGCTGAAGCTGCTGCCGCGCGACGCCGCCGACGATCGGCCCGCGATGCTCGAAATCCGCGCCGGCACCGGCGGCGACGAGGCGGCGCTGTTCGCCGGCGATCTCCTGCGCATGTATCAGCGTTACGCCGAGACGAAGGGCTGGCGCTTCGAGCTCATATCGGCGAGCGCGGCCGAGCTTGGCGGCTTCAAGGAGGCGATCGCCTCGGTCACCGGCCAGGGCGTGTTCGCGCGGCTGAAGTTCGAAAGCGGCGTTCACCGCGTCCAGCGCGTTCCCGTCACCGAAAGCGGCGGCCGAATCCACACCAGCGCCGCCACCGTCGCGGTGCTGCCCGAGGCGGAGGAGGTCGACGTCCAGATCGACGAGAAGGACCTTCGGATCGACATCTATCGCGCCTCCGGCCCGGGCGGGCAGGGCGTGAACACGACCGACAGCGCGGTTCGGATCACCCATTTGCCCACCGGCATCGTCGTCATCCAGCAGGACGAGCGATCGCAGCACAAGAACCGCGCCAAGGCCATGAAGGTGCTTCGGACCCGCCTCTACGAAGCGGAGCGCGAGCGGCTCGCCGCCGAGCGCACCGGCGCGCGCCGGTCGATGGTCGGATCGGGCGACCGCTCGGAGCGGATCCGCACCTACAATTTCCCGCAGGGGCGCGTGACCGATCACCGCATCAACCTGACCCTCCACCGCCTGCCCGAAATCCTGGAAGGCCAGATGGACGAGCTGATCGACGCCCTCATTTCCGAGGACGAGGCCGAACGTCTGGCGAGTTTGGATGAGGCCTAGCTTCCCCTCCCGCTGGCGGGAGGGGATTGAGGGGTGGGCCCGTTTTCCTCTCCAGCCCTGGGACAGGCCCGGCCCCGCCCGCTTGCGCGAGGCGAGATGAGGGTGCGGGAGGCTCTCACGGCGCCGGCCCGCCAGCTCGAAGCCGTCTCCATGACCCCCCGCCTCGATGCCGAGCTCCTCATGGCGCACGCGCTCGGCATGTCGCGCGAGCAGATGCTCCTTTCGGCGATGGACGCCGAAGCGCCCGCCGCGTTCGCGGCCCTGCTCGCCCGCCGCCTCGCGCACGAGCCGGTGGCCTATATCACCGGCCGCCGCGCCTTCTGGACGATCGAGCTGGAGGTTGGCCCCGGCGTCCTCGTGCCGCGGCCGGACAGCGAGACGCTGATCGACGCCGCGGTCGAGCGCTTCGGTCCGCGCGGGCCGGCGACGATCCTCGATCTCGGCACCGGACCGGGCACGCTGTTGCTCGCCGCGCTCGATCAATGGCCACAGGCGCGCGGGCTTGGCATCGATCGTTCGGAAGACGCGCTCGCTTATGCGCGCCGCAACGCCGCGCGGCTCGGCCTCGGCGATCGCGCGGAGCTGCGCCTCGGCGATTGGGGGGAGGGCATCGAGGGGCGGTTCGATCTCGTCCTCGCCAACCCGCCTTATGTCGCGACCGATACCGATCTGCCGCCGGATGTCGCCGATCACGAGCCGGCGACGGCGCTGTTCGCCGGCGCCGACGGCCTCGACGATTATCGCCGGCTCGCGCCCCAGCTGCCGCGGCTGATCGCGCCCGGCGGCATCGCCTGCGTCGAGATCGGCGCGGGCCAGAAGCAGGCGGTGGCGGCGCTGTTCGGCGCGGCTGGGTTGACGGTCGCATCGCGCGACGATCTCGCCGGAGTCGCAAGGTGCCTCGTGCTCGCCAACGCGGATGAATGAATTTTCACTTGGTTTCGGACCACGCACTTACTACATAGGGGGGCAGGGATGCCGGCTCGTCGCTCGTGGAAGCGCAAGGCCAGCGTCGCCGACCCCCGATTGCTTGGTCGCTTTGGCGGGCGATTTGGTGCGGAAGCGATTGAGCCGCGCGCGGCGAATCGCACCGTCAGGGTCGTGCAGGGAAGGCCGGGAGGGGCCCGGCCGGCTGTGAAGGCAGGTTAAACCACCCTTGGTGAGGATTTTCGTTTGATCAACAATCGTCAGGGCGGCCGCAGGCGCGGCCGGGGCGGCGGCGGTGGACGCGCGCCCAACATGAATCCGGGAGCCGGCAATCGCCAGGACAACCGGCAGCGCGGCAACGCCGCCCAGCTTCTCGAGAAATATAAGGGCCTTGCGCGCGACGCGCAGATGCAGGGCGATCGCGTCCAGACCGAATATTTCCTCCAGTTCGCGGACCATTATTTCCGCGTCCTCGGCGAAAGCCGCGCCCGCTTCGAGGAGCAGCGCCGGCAGCGCGGCGAGGATTATGGCGAGCCCGACGACGGCGATGGCGACGAGGAGATGGAGGCCGCCGAGCGCCCTGCTTACGAGCGCGCCGAGGAGCCCGCCCGCGAGCCGCGCAATCGCGAGGCCGACGAGGGTCGCGAGGAGCGGGCGCCGCGCAACGGCGAGGCCCGCGGCCGCCGCCCGCGCGGTCGCCGGTTCGAGCAGGAAGACGGGACCGAAGAGGCCAACGGCATCGCGCTCGACGCGCTGCCCCCCGCGATCGCCGCCGCGCCCGCCGCGGCGAACGGCGATGCCGAGGGTGGTGAGGAGGCGCCGCGCGCGCCGCGCCGCCGGACCCGTCGCCCGCGCGGCGAGGCCGAGGATATCGCGCCCGCCGCCTGAGCGGCTTGTTCATTGACCTGACAGCGAGACTGTAGGACGCTCCCCGGACCTTGTTCGGGGAGCGTTTTTCATGCGGGCTATCCTCATTGCTTCGGTTGCGGCGCTCGCCTTTGCGACGCCGGGTTCGGCCCAGATCCAGACGGAAATCCCGCCGCCCTCGGAAAGCGCCCAGGGCGACGTCGCGGTGACGATCTACAACAACGATCTCGCCCTGGTTCAGGACCGGCGGCCGCTTTCGGTGCCGCAGGGCCGCTCCCGGCAGGAGTTTCCCGACGTCTCGGCGCAGATCCGGCCCGAAACGGTGACGCTCACCGGCGACGGCATCGGCATCGTCGAGCAGAATTTCGATTTCGACCTGCTGTCGCCCCAGGCGCTGATGCAGAAGGCGGTCGGCGAGACGGTGACGCTGGTGCGTACCAACCCGGCCACCGGCGCCGAGACGCGCGAGCAGGCGCGGGTGCTCGCGGCCAATGGGGGCGTCGTGCTCCAGATCGGGAACCGGATCGAGGTCCTGCGCGACGACGGCCTGCCGGTGCGCGTGATCTTCGATCATGTCCCCGCCGGGCTTCGCGCCCGCCCGACGCTGTCCGTCACTGTCCAGAGCGCGCGCGCCGGGCGTCGGCCGCTGACGCTCACCTATCTGACGCCGGGCCTCGGCTGGTCGGCCGATTATGTCGCCCTGTTCGACGAGGCGAACGGCCGGATGGACGTCCAGGGCTGGATCACGCTCACCAACAACAGCGGCACGCCCTATAACAATGCCGACGTCCTGCTCGTCGCCGGCAATGTCGGCGGCGGACAGATGCAGACTTCCGGCGTGCGCCGCGGCCCCGCGCCACCGCTCCGCCAGGCCGGGACCGAGACGTCGGACCGCGAGCGGCTCGGCGACTATTATCTCTATCCGCTCCCCGCGCGAACGACGATCGCCAACCGCCAGACCAAGCAGGTGAGCTTCCTCAACGTCGCCGGGACCCCGGCGCGGCGGGCCTATGAATATCGCAACGCCTGGCTCGGCAGCGCCGAGCAGCCGCAGAGCGCGAACACGGTGCTCCGCTTCTCCTCCTCGCGCGATCAGGGCCTCGGCGACGCGCTCCCGGCGGGCACGGTGCGCGTCTATCAGCGCGACGCGCGCGGCAATCCGCAATTCGTCGGCGAAAGCCCGATCGGCCACACGCCGATGGGGTCCGAACTCGGCCTTACCACCGGACAGGCGTTCGACGTGAAGGTCCAGCCGACGGTCGAGCGCCGCGAGCGCGTGTCGAACGGCCGCTGGCGCACGACGATGCGCTACACGCTCACCAACGCCCGGCCGGACGCGGTCACCGTCGATCTCGTCCAGTCCGGATTGTGGGGGGATACGCGGATCGCCGAGCAAAGCCAGCCGAGCGAGCGCCGCTCGGCCGACGAGACGGTCTGGCACGTCGCCGTCCCCGCCAATGGCGAGGCGAGCGTCACCGCGACCTTCGACACGCGCTTCTAGGAGCCGCGCCTTGCCGCTCTCGACCCGTCATTCCCGCGAAAGCGGGAATCCAGCTTCCTTTCCGCAGGTGAAGCTGGACCCCCGCTTTCGCTGGGGTGACGTGAGGTGGCTTGGATTGTTCCTGCTGTTCTTCGCGACCCCCGCCACCGCGCAGACGATCGTCACTTCGCCACGGCCGGACCATGTCGCCGTCACCGTCTATCGCGATCCCAACCGGGCCGCCGCGCAGGCGCCCAATCTCTCCTTCCTCAACGGCTATGCGCTGATCAGCGAGACGAGGGCGGTGTCGCTGCCGGCCGGCGAATCGGAGCTTCGCTTCGAAGGCGTCGCCGGCGGCATCCTGCCGCAAAGCGCGATCGTGACCGGCCTCGGCGACGGCGTGATCGAGCGCAACCGCGACGCCTGGCTGCTTTCGCCCGGCACCCTGATCGAACGCTCGCTCGGCCGGCGCGTCCACCTGCGCCGCACCTCGCGGGCGACGGGCGCGGTTCGCGAGGAGGAGGCGGTCGTCCGCTCCGGCGCCGATGGCGCGCTGGTCCTCCAGACGCCGGCGGGGTTCGAGGCGCTGCGCTGCTCGGGCCTTGCCGAGACGGTCACCTATGACGGCGTGCCGGCCGGCCTCGCCGCGCGGCCGACCCTGTCGGTGCGCGTCCGCGCGCCGCAGCCGATGACCGCGACCGTGACGTTGTCCTACCTGTCGAGCGGCTTCGACTGGCAGGCCAATTATGTCGCCAACCTCGCGGAAGACGGCGAATCGATCGATCTCTTCGCCTGGCTGACGATCGCCAACACCGACGAGACCAGCTTTGCGG
This sequence comes from Sphingosinicella ginsenosidimutans, assembly GCF_007995055.1. Lineage (NCBI taxonomy): Bacteria > Pseudomonadati > Pseudomonadota > Alphaproteobacteria > Sphingomonadales > Sphingomicrobiaceae > Allosphingosinicella > Allosphingosinicella ginsenosidimutans. Next base: position 1,584,991 of record NZ_VOQQ01000001.1, read on the forward strand.
ATGCGGACGCTCAGGCGGTGGCCGGCCGGCTCAACCGATCCAACCGCCGCGTCCAGCCCGCCGAATCGCGGCCGATCGACCTGCAATGCTGGCCCGCCGGGACGACCAGCGATATTCCCGAGGATGAATCGTTGGCCGAGGACATCGTGGTGACCGGGTCGCGGGTCATGGCGCGCAACTTTGCGCCGGGAGCGCCGCCGCCACCGCCGCCGCCTCCGCCCCCGGCAGCGGAGGCCGCCATGCAGGCGCAGCAGGAGGAACTCGGCGATCTCAAGCTCTACCGGATTCCCGAGCCGGTCACCGTCGCCGCGAACAGCCAGAAGCAGGTCGCCTTCCTGACGCGGCCGCGCGTGCGCGTGCAGTTCGTCTATCGCCAGACGATCCAGCCGAGCTTTCGGGCGTCGAGCGCACCGGCGCGGCGGATCATGATCACGCGCAACCGCCCCGCCGATGGCCTCGGCATGCCGCTTCCGGCCGGGCGAATCGTCCTGTTCGATTCGCGCGGCGGCCGGCCGATCCTGATCGGCGAGGGTTCCACCGCCGACCGCGCCGTGAACGAGGATGTCGAGATCCCGCTGGGCGAGGCGCCCGGCGTCACCGCCTCGGTCCGCCCCGTCGGCAATCCGAAGCTCAGCCGCGCCTTCGAGCTTACCGTGACCAACGACCAGTCGGCGCCGGTGCGATTCGAGGCGAGCCTCGCCGGCGGCGAGGTCAGCCGGTCGAGCGCGCGGCTCGGCCGCCGGGACGGCCGGCCGCTCTGGTCGGTGACGGTGCCGGCCAACGGCCGCGCCGTGCTGACCTATACGCTGGCGCCGCCGGCCTAGCCGCGTTTCACCGGCCGCGGCCGGTGATTCTCGTCCAATGCGACGAAGGTGAAGAGGCCGCTGGTCACGTCCACCTCGCGCGTGCCGCGATCGCGGCTCGCGACGACGCGGATGCGGATCGCGATCGATGTCCGGCCGACGCGCTCGACATGGGCGTAGACCGAGATGAGGTCCTGAAGGAGGATCGGCGCGATGAACTCCATCGCCTCGATCGCCACCGTCGCGACCGCGCCCTCCGCCTCGCGGGCGGCGACGATGCCGGCCGCGATGTCCATCTGCGAGAGCACCCAGCCGCCGAAAATGTGACCGTTGGCGTTGATGTCGCCAGGGCGCGGCACCACCCGCAGGATCGGATCGCGCTCAGCGGCGCCAGTGGTCGTCGTCATCCTGGTCTCCGTGGCCCGTTTCGTCGTCGGCGCCGCTGCGATTGCTGTAGAAGATGAGACCCATCAGCGCGCCCGCGACGATCACCGAGAGGCCGACGCCGAGCGCCGTCGCGATCAGCATGTGGATCTGCACCGGGCCCGATTCCCACAGCCAGAACAAGGACAGCGCGACCGTCGCGAGCGCCGCCATCGTCGACCAGCGCATGGACCGGCGGAAATGGGCCCACGCATCGGCCACGCGGTCGGGATCGGGCGGCGCGGGCCGCCGGGGCGGAATCGGATCATGCCGGGGCATGGCTTCCCTTTGGCGCGGCCACGTGGGATCATCAAGCCGAGTCGCGTAGTTTGAGGAGGATCCCATGACGGTCGCCGCGATTCTTTCAACCAAGGGCGGAGACGTCCTCACCATCGAATCGGGAACGCTGGTGCGCGAAGCGGTGACGATGCTCGCCGATCGCCGGATCGGGGCCTTGCCGGTCGTGCGTGACGGCGCGGTTGTCGGGATCATGTCGGAGCGCGACGTCATCTACAGGTTGCGCAGCGACGGCGCCGCGGTGCTCGACTGGGCGGTCGAGCGGATCATGACCGCGCCGGCGATCGCGGTTCAGCCGGATCACGACATCATGGGGGCGCTGTCGCTGATGACGAAGCGGCGGATTCGCCATCTTCCCGTGCTCGACGGCGATCGGATCGTCGGCATCGTTTCGATCGGCGATCTGGTGAAGCACCGGATGGACAAGATCGAGCGCGAGGCCGCCGACCTGCTCAACTATATTCAGAGCGCCTGAGGCTCGGGCGCCCGGCGCACGAGCCGGGTGACTTCGACGACGATCGGCCGCGCGAAGACCAGCAGCAGGCCGGCATAGAGCGCCGCGCCGGCCGGCACCAGCAAGGCGAGTCGCGCCGCCGGTCCGGAGGCGGGCGCCAGCGAATCGAGCGCGGCCACCGTCGCCGCCATGGCCAGCGACGCGCCGAGCGGGGGCGCGACCGCCCGGGCGAGCGCGCCGGCGCTCACGCCGACGATTCGCAGGGAGAGCGCCAGCGTCACGGCGAGCAAGGCCGCCATGCCCGCGAGCCATGCCCAGGCGAGACCGATGCCGCCCCAGTGGATGCCGATCAGGAAGGCCGCCGGCATGATGATCGCCCCGGCGATCCCGTTGCGCACCGCAAGCCGCGCCTTGCCGAGGGCGTTGATCGCCGGCCCGAACAGGATCTGCAGCGTCATCATCGGCATCGCTAGGGCGAGAATCCTGACGATCGGCGCGGCGGCCCCCCATTTGGCGCCAAGGAAGGTCAGCAC
>NZ_VOQQ01000002.1 GCF_007995055.1 Sphingosinicella ginsenosidimutans
GGCAGCGCGCCGTCTCGCTCTGGCTCATGTCGCCGGCCGTCTTCTGCGGCATGGGCTTTGCCGGCGTGATCCTGTTGCTGTGGCTCGGCGGCTGGAGCGCGGCGAGCGAGCATCAGCGCATCGCCTCGATCAGCCTGATGGGAGCGGGCTTTCCGCTCGGCATGATCGCCGTGATCCTCGCGCTCGCGGTTGGCGGGCCGGTAGGGCGATTCAAGGCGGGGGCGGGGCGGGACGGCGCGACTTTCGAGCTTGAGGACCATGATGACGCTCCAAGCGCCACGGTGACCACGACCACGGAGGTGAAGTGATGTTCGGCCTCTCCCTCCCCTGGCTCAACGGCCTCACCGCCAAGCTGCTCGGCGCCGGGATGGCGCTCGTCCTGCTTGTCGCGGCCTTCGTGGCGCACGGCAATCATCGCTATCACGCCGGACAGGCTTCGATGCAGCCCGCGATCGATCGACTGAACGCGGCGCTGGCGACGGCCCATGCGAGCATTGCCACGCTCCGGGCGGCGGTGGATCAGCAGAATGCGGCGATCCAACAGGCACACGATCATGGCGAACAGCGCCTCGGACAGGCCCGCCAGGACTCGCATGATGCGGGCGCGCGCGAGGACGCCGCCCATGCCGACCCGGAGGGCCTTGGAGGCCCCGGGGCGCTCTACGGGCCTTACAGCGGATGAATGGAGGCAGCTTTAGGGTTTCGGCGATTGCCGGAAGCGGGCCGCGCGCATCCAGCGGCAGGTCGAAACAAAGGATTTGGAACATGATAGTCTTGAAGTCACCGAGGCGGAAAGTGCCGCCATTGCCGTCGCTCCCGCGTCACGCTGGAGAGCATGGAGTCCAAGATCGCGAGCGAGAGCTACACTGTTATCGACGGCGTGCTGACGCTCTGCACGATCAAGATGAAAAACGGATTCTATGTGACTGGCGAGAGCGCGCCGGCCTCGCCCGAAAACTTCAATGCCGATCTCGGCAAAAGTTCGCCCGCGAGAACGCAATTCGCCAGCTTTGGAAGCTGGAGGGATACGCTCTCCGCGAGAAGCTGGCAAAGGCCGCATGAGCGGGCTCACATCATGATGGCGGGGGCGGCGTTTGCTGCCCTCGCCGGCTGCGCCACCCCGCCCGCCCCAGAGCCGCGCATCGTCACGCAAACGGTCAACGTGCCGGTGCGCGCGCCGTGCCCAGATCCGGCCGACGTGCCGCAGGTGCCGCGCCGGTGGCGGAGGAACACCCCCAAATGCCCGCCGATCCGAACGAGCAGGGCCGCATCCTCGCCGCCAAGGTGATCGAGTTGTTCGGCTATGCGGTGCGGGCGGATGCGTTGCTTCGCGGATGCAGCGGGCCTTAGGATCATCTTGCCGGCGCCGGCAAATTGATCAACGCTTCACAAAGCGGGATAAGGACTGGGGCCTCCGGTCGAGCGCCCGTATCACCTTGCCGGCGCCGGCAAACCGATCACCAATTCCACCCCATCCCATCCCGCCCCGGATCAGATTCACCGCGAGCATGGCGCAGATCACGGCGACGATGAGGGCGAATTCGAGGCGGAGTTTCAACGGTGGAGCGTTCCCTCGCGTCCCGCTCACGCCGCCCGCTCCTCGAACAGGTTGCCTTGGCGCTCACGGCCGATAAAGCAGGCCGGCCCCTCCGCATTGGCGTCGAACAGATACCAGGCCGCGTTGTCCTTGCTGGTGAAGGGCGAGTCCTCAATCCACTTGACCCGGCCGACGCTCACGATCTGCGGCACAGCGGCATGAACTCGGCGCTCTGGCGCGTGTGCATCCAGTCCGCATCGAACAGCAGCCATGTCGGCTTGTGCCGCGACAGGTTGAGGATGATCGGGTGCAGCACGCGCCGATCCCACGGCGGGTTGGTGATGTAGCAGTCGGTGTTGTGGCAAAGCGCCATTGTGGCATCGTCGCGGGCAATATCGGCCCGGCGCGGCTCAATGTCCCACGCGTCGACGCAGACATGACCGGCGGCCGTCAGATGATCCAGCAGGCGTCCGTCCCCGGCACACGGCTCGGCAAATCTCGTCGCCGGCGCGAGATGGGGAAGGAGCGGGAAAACAGCATCGCGCGGGTCGGGTAGAAGTCCCGCTCACGTCGCTCGAATTGCGGCGCGCGCTTGCTCACAGCCGCGCCCGCCCGATGATGACAGGCGCGGTCATGCGGGCCTCGAAAAGGAACCGAACGCGAAACATATTGTGCCGCCCGTTGTGCCACGGCGAACCGATGTGAATTTCGCTTTTCGCGCGTTTCGCGTTGACCATAACTGACAGTTTCCCTAGGAAAACCGCCGCCGGAGACGTGGTGAGTGGCTGAAACCAGCGGTTTGCTAAGTCTCCGCGCCCGTCTCTTGCGACAGTCGATTATTGGCAGATTTCCGCCATTTTATCCAGCTTTTCCTTCTTCAAACCGCTCGTCCTGTGCCGCATTTTGTGACACCCCGTGCGTCGCCCAATGTTTTTCCTCCGGCGTCAGGTGATCCAGATAGCGCTCCCGTCGTCGTGACCGAGCTGTGCCCGAGCACCATCTGAAGATCGTAGATCGTGCCGCGACGATTCCTGAGGTAGAGCACCGCGAACAGGTGGCGCAGATCGTGGAAACGGAAACGGCGAAACGACGCGCCGGATCGTGACGCCTTTTGTGCCACCCGCTTGATCGTGGCGTAGAACTGGGCATCGACATTCTGGAAACGCTCACCGTCGCCGCGCCAGAAACATAAGGAGACCGAAGGAACTGCGGCTGGCGGTCGATAATTGTGACGGCGCGCGCGGTGAGGGGGACTTCGCGGACGCCGCTCTTGGTGTGCTCCAGGCTGATCGACATGCGCTTACGGTCCACCCGATCGTGCTCCAGGCTGGCGACCTCTTCCTGCCGCATCCCGGTTTCGAGCGAGAGTTCCGCCATGTCCATGAAGCGCGACCGTTCCGCGAAGGCCCGCGCGATACTGTCAGGCCGGGGCAGGATGATTTTGACCAGCTTTTCCTTGAACCGGCTCCGGTCCATCATGTGAGCCGGGTTCTCTTCGATCCATCCTTCGTCGGCAGCAATGGCCAAGCACGGACGAGATAGCGGTCAGGTCGCGCCGTACCGTCGCGTTGCTGACCAGCTTGCGTCGAGCCGCCACGATGGATTTGAGCAAGCCCGCGTCGATTTCATGAACCGATTTCGGATCAAGCCACGGCCGCAATTGGGCGATGCTGGTCAGATAGCGGTTGCCGGTCGCGCCCTTGATGCCGAGCGAGGTCCACGCCTTCGCCCATGAGACCACGGCCTTCTTCCATGTCACGGGATCGACGCCGCCGAAATAGGCAGTCTCTTCCACTCGCTCTTTGAGGGCCTTCAAGCGGCGCTCCGCGAGCGTGAGAGAACGAGTTCGTAGGCTTTCTCGATACTCGTGCCCCCTGAGCTTGAAACGCGCCCAGTATATCCCATTCCTTTTATAGAGACCGCGCATTTGCGTCCTTTCGAGCGGAGCCGGCGAAGCGCCGCGATGTCGAAGGTCCACCGACCAAAAGGCTTTTCCGCGCCGGGTATTTCCCACGCGCGCCTTCTCTTGCAAGGTCCGAATGTCGAGGCCCGTGATAAGGCTCGCCTCGCTATCTTGCACCGCTCCGCTCCCACCCTACCCCTCCATCCCGGCGCGTGCGCGGCAAGCGCGGCGCAGAGGCTAGCGCGGGGGTGGTGGCGTCAGATCGCGCCCGACACCGTCCCGCTGCGCCACGACCGCAGAGCAACGGAATCGTCCCAATCATCAGGGCCCCATTGCGGATGGTGGCACAGCGAAGGCCAGCCCTTCCGGCACAAGCTTCATCGCGGGCGTCGAGAGAGGCGGTCGGATCGTGCTTCTCCGCACGAAATTGTCGTCTTGGAAGTAGGTCGCCTTGTCCGGAGAGGTCCAGCCATAGAGCGGGCCGAGGAAGTGCCCGACTTGCGTTTTTGTCCATCCCGCAAGCAAGCAGCAGTTCACGGCCCAACTCCCGATCCGCTCCCGTCGCCGCCTCTATCCTCGCGGCCAGGTCAAGCCATTGCTGGGCCGGTGGTCATGCTGCTCTCCGCTGCTTGATGCCAACGGGCTGGCGAATATCGGAAGGGCCTCCGACGACGCAGCGATAGTCCAGCGATAGCCGGACGGCGTTAGGAGCCGGTCAACCTGCACGAGCAGCTTTCGCCCCTCTGCGATGGCTTCCGCGACAAGCGCCG